>JAMOOB010000463.1 GCA_027066265.1 Desulfurococcales archaeon | reverse complement strand
GCTACCTATTACTAGCTCTAGTGTACCGCTATCCTGTATGACTCTTCGCGTTCCTTCATTCAGGGTGAACTCTACGCCGTCTATGATCTTCTTCTCGTTCTCCTTCTCAACAACGAAATACTCGCGCGTTCTCACATACCGTGCAACTATCCTAGCCTCTAGTAGCTTCGCCAGGGCGAACCTCCTCTCCGGATTATCCTTGATGATCTCTAGCCTCCATACCCAGTCCTCGACGCTCTTGGCGTAGCTAATCGACTTGATCGCCTCGGCAAACCTCTGGAATGGCAGGTTCACTAGGATGAACCATCTGCCGGGAGCTATCAGGATGGTATCGCCCTTGCTAGCCATGATAACGTCTCTAACTGCCTTCAACTCTAGTTGAAGACCTTTGGAGAATCCTTGGTTCAGCAACTCGCTGTACTTCTGATCGATCCTAAACTTCGGAACTGTGAAGAAGGCGATCTCGGTAAGCCTCATGGTGTAGCACCTACCGGCAGATCCTCTTCCTCAGAGCCTCGATGATGGCATTTCTATCGATCCTGGTCTCGGTAGCGATGGCGTCGATCAGACCTAGGATCATCTGCGCGATTCTCTCGGGCGCCGGCATTATCGGTAGGTTCTCGACGATCTTGTACTCGTAGAGGTGTCGTTCGAATGGTAGCGGGTTCGCGATGTCGCTGAGAGTCAGCTTACGTACTTTGCCATCGCTACGCTTAACGATTATGCTGAATCGTTCCGTGTACTGGAACGCTATCTTGACCTTGGTGGTCTTGTGGATCGTCGACCATGGACGGCACTCCATCTCTGCAACGGTAGAGCCTTCCAGCACGATGAATGGGATCGGTCTGCCTTGCTCATCTACGACTCCCACGAGCTCTTCGTACCATGTTCCGGCGTAGCCACAGCTAGCGTACAGCGGTAGCGTCACGACGATGGCTTTCGGAATGATGTTTTGCACGAGACCGAGTTCCTGGAGGAGCGCCAAGATTCGACCTTTCGAAATGGGAACGGATGTCGAGGTCATGGTCTCAGCCAGTATGTAGCACCTACTACAC
>JAMOOB010000462.1 GCA_027066265.1 Desulfurococcales archaeon | reverse complement strand
ACATTGGTATTCTTGGCTTCGACCGATCCCACCGAGCCACCAGAGCTAGCAATTGTCTATTCGTTGAAATACCACACCTTCACAAAGATACGCTGGATCGTCTACTTCGATGCCATTGCTATCGATCCCAGCGGTACGTACGTCTCGATAATGTTCTACGGATCGCAGTACGATACTGGAAATACGAGGATGTACTTGTTGCTGTGGAGCAACGCCACGGGCAAGCCATCGCTAAGGATCTGGGGCACTCTGCATCCGCTCGGCGAGGAGTGGAGCAATGTTGATCTCAGCAAGCCTCTGACCATAGAGGCTCCGGAACGTGATTGGAGGCTCTACTTCGTTGGTGGAAAGGTAAAGGTCAAGGCTCTGTACATAGGATCTGTGCCTGTGGATCTCGTCGAGGACGACGACGTGAAGTACGGTAGGCTCGCTAAGATGTACGAGAAGGGTTTGCTCGAGGTAGCGTCTCTACCCGGTAAATACGCTGGTGTAGAGTATCTGAAGCTCTATCCAGGTACTCACCCCGATATCGAGGCGTTGCTCAGCGCTGAAGGCGTTGCAAATCCGGATCACTTCGTAGCGAGCCTCGCAACGATAAAGTTCAACCCGCCACCGTACTTCGAAACAGGCGTAGCGTACTACGCAACGATCGTAGACGTGCCTCTGGGGTACTCGCTTGCGCTGTACCGCGATATGCATATGCAGGCTAACATGAACGTGCATACGTGGTTGCTGTACTACGACAAGGATAAGCGTGCTCTCGGCGTCGTGGGCATCCCGGTAACCATCGGGAGCCCACCCATGGGCTACTACGCGTTCTCGCGCGTAGCGAGCAGGGTTCTAGCATGGAGAGCGTCGCAGGAAGGAATCTCCGGAGCATCGAGGTTGGCTGGGATAGTAACGTCGCAGACGGCGACTAAGGTCGCCGGCATAGTTGGTCTCGCCGTGTTTGCTTGGGGAGCCCTCGACTACGCATTGATACAGTGGGGCGGCTTCGGAGAGATCTATCATCGTAGCCTCGTGATAGTGGCTCCGGTAGTCGTCGACAAGAGCGG
>JAMOOB010000461.1 GCA_027066265.1 Desulfurococcales archaeon | reverse complement strand
TAGATTCGTCTCCGCTTGGGATCGGAACCACTACCACTTGATAGGGAGCTACGATGGGTGGCAACACGAGACCTCGATCATCGCTGTGGAACGCTATGATCGTAGCGATGACTCGCTCCGATATGCCGTAGCTCGTCTGCCAAGCGTAGTCTAGACTCTCATCCTTCTTCTGTATCCTAACCTCGAACACCGCCGTAAAGTTCTGGCCAAGGTTGTGGACCGTACCTATCTGCAGAGCTCTTCCATCTGGTAGAAGCGTATCGAACGCAATGGTGTAGAGAGCTCCCGCGAACTTGTCCCACTGAGGTCTTCGAGAGATTAGGTAGGGTATGCCTAGCGTATCGAAGAACTTTCGATAGATCTCTACAGCTTCCAAAACCTGTCGCTCAGCATCAGCGAAATCTTCGTGAACGGTGTGGGCTTCCTTGAACGTCGTGACCTCGCGTACTCTCAGCATAGGCTTCGTCATCTTCGTTTCGTAGCGGAATATCGATACGATCTGGTAGTACTTCTTCGGTAGCTGCTTGTAGCTCTTGATCCATAGGCTCTCCATGTAGCTCAGAGCGGTTTCGCTCGTAGGTCTCAGAACGAGCTTTACATCTAGCTCGTTGAAACCAGCTCGAGTAACCCAGAACACTTCTCCTTCGAAACCCCGTACGTGTTCGCTCTCCTTCCTAAACAAGGTCTCGGGTATGAGTAGGGGTAGGAGGATCTCTTCGTGACCCGTTTCGTCGAGTAGACTCCTAATCAACTCTATAACGTTCTTCCTAAGCTTGAATCCGTAAGGCATCCATACACCGACTCCCTTAACGGGGTACCTACCGTAGTCGTAGATCTCCGCCTCCTTGATTATCCACGAGAACCATTCCGAGAAGCTCTCACCATACTTGCTAGGTCTCGAAGACATGGTTCTCTACCCACCACTACCTCTCGCCAATAATCGTCGCTAGTCCTTAAGTACCTTGCGTACGAACATTATGTACCCCGTGTGCCCAACCATCGTTGTGTGAGGACGTATAGCTCCTCGAACGAGCTGGTACTCCCTCAGCAGTATCTCGAAGCATCTAGCATCTACGAAACCTCCATGCCTCTCGATAGCTTCGAGAAGCTTCTCTACCTGGCTCACCGTCGGTAGAAAGAATACGGCTGGCGCCGAAGGTTTGAGAGCTCGATACACTACGTCTAGCACATCCCATGGATCGGGGAGATCGAGTATCGCTGCATCTAGATCCTTCTCATCGACTCCCTCCCTAAGGTCTCGAATCTTGATCTCGACGTACTTGTCGAGACCTAGCCTAGCAAGGTTCTTCCTAGCGATCTCTGCGAACTCGGGTCGAATCTCGTATGCGTACACCTTACCGTTGGGTCTCACGATGTTTGCGATAACGCTACACATGAAGCCGGAGCCTATCCCAGCTTCTAGAACACGGCTACCGGGGCCAATACCTAGGATCAGCGCTATGAAGCCCGCATCCTTGGGGTATATAACCTGCGTTCTTCGTTCGAATCCACGCTCGATGTAGTCGATGAGCAAGGGTTTGAGTACGTACGCCCGTACGTTCATCGATGTGTTCACGGATGTACCGAAGGGTTTTCCAATCACGTCGTCCATCCTAAACGTTCCTCGATCTGAACCGAATACCTTACCCTTAACGACTCGCGTAACCCACTTACGTCGTGGATCTATGTACACCAGAACGTCGCTACCTTCCTCGATTAGGTCGGGGCTCAGCACTGGTATCCCCTCTCATCAATCGACAATACCAGCCCTCATCATCACCCAGATAAAGGTGTTGAACCAGCCTAAAACCGGTTCTGAAGACGCTAAGAAAACGCGTGGGAAGACTAGATATCAAGGTCTAGAGGTACAACCTTCACGTTCTTACCACTCTTCTTCCTAAACTCTCGAAACTCTTCGTCTGAAGCCCAGAGCTCTTTCTTCAAGAGTTCTCTAACAGCAGCTCGAATAACATCGCTTCTCGAGCTGTATCGACCCATCCTAACAAGCTCATCGATAGCCTCGATGTAGGACTCAGGCATCTTAACCGTTACGATACGCATCGAATCACCGTTCCTAGCCTTCTCCAAGATAATAATTTATAAGAGCGAACCCCGACCGTAAACCTAGGCATTTGGAGGTGATGATATGGGTACCAAAGGTGGTAAGCCCATCAGCGCCATCGAGAAGCGTCAGCTAAGAGCGATGAAGGAGGCTATGAAGCGTAAGGAGGAGAAGAAGGAGAAGAGGATGGCTGTAGGGCTAATCGATCCCAGCATAATCGATAGGGTTGCTAAGGAGATCAAGAGCTTCGACGTCGTTACCCCCTTCGTACTGACGCAGCGATACAACATCAAGTACAGCACTGCTAAGAAAGTGATCAAAGCTCTCGCAGAACGTGGTCTCGTAGATATCGTGCTCAAGGCTAGGAGAATCATAATAGCTGTGCCTAGGAAGTAGATACCGGTGATCTAGAGCCTTGGCGTCGGAAGGTAGGAAGCACGAGATAGCTCCAGCTGTAGCTGTGAGGCTCTCATCCATCAGCGATCTCGTTAGGATGGCTAGCAGTGCCGCCATGGCTATGCAGCCTACCTATATCATAAGGTTTCGAAGTCCTAGCGGAAGAACTGTTCTAGGATTCCTAGCAGTGTTTCGAGACTACTACAACTACTACGGGATCCCGATGTTCTACTACGTGTACGACGATAACGATACGTTCAGGGATGCGAACTACATCCTAGTGAAAGTCGATGAGAACGGTGAACGTATCGAACCTTCGAAAACCACGAGACCGGGCTACATCGCGATACCGATAATAAACGTATCGTCCCTACCTCAATTCCTAGTTCCTCCAGACATCGAGTAGCCTCAACTCGTTTTAGTTATCAACTTCTTCACGTTCTTGAGGAACTTCATCCTGTAGCTATCCAGCTCAGCACTGCTGTTCCTACCGATCTTGACGACCATGATCCTCTCAACGAGTCCACGAGCTTCCTCAACGATTCTACCATCTCCATCGATTATCGTGGTCGGAACTTCGTAGAGATCGTTCGAACTCTTAGCAACGATCCCTCCAACACCGAGCACATGCGTTCTACACTCCAACGCACGTGTGTAGAGAGCTATCCTCTGTTTCTCGGCTCTACGACACAGATCGTGGAAAACTACCACGGCATCGACGCGAGATAGAAGGAAGTATAGCGAGACTTCGGGCAACAAAACATCGTCACCAATCATGATGCCAAACCTCATCCCAAGAATCTCCACAACGCTATCGCTACTCGGCGACGTAGGTCTATCAACGGATTTCCTAACCTTGGCCACAACTCCTCGGAAAGGCTCTATCACGAACGATGTCAGGAAGATCCGCGAACCAACGCGTTCCAGGAGAGGACCCGAAACAATCGTTATCCCTAGGCTGGAAGCAAGCTCCGAGAGTTGCTGCGTTGTGGTACCAGGTATGGATTCGAACATCGTTCGCTTACCAACACGAACACGGTACTCAACCTCTGTAACGGGACCTATCGTGAAAAGCGTTGGGAGAAGAACAACGTGTGCACCCTCCCTCTTAGCTACGGAAACAACGTTCTTGATCTTCTCTAGATTCCTTCTCTTAGCACCCAACTCAATCCTTATATGCGGCACGGCCACGCTCATCGACATCGCTCATCCCATACCCTTGCCCATCCACTCCTTCACGAATTTCTCGAAACTCATCACGAACTCTAGGTAGTTCTTGTACTCTTCGATACCCTCAACCTTCTTCACGAAGTTCCAGTACGGTTCGAAGTACTTCACCTTCATACCGTACTCTCTGAACTTTGTGTTGAATAGCCTCCATATCTCTGCTAATACACTCTCTAGGACTGTGTGGTAGAATCTCTTACCCATCTCGATCTCTTCCATCGCTCTTACTAGGTTAGCCGTTGCACGAACCGATACAAGATCGTACAACGCTTTAGCCATACCTAGCTCTACAATGCTTAGCAACGCTATGCATGCTCTATCCTTGAATTCTCTACACTCTCCCTTGCTTGGTACGATCACGACTTCCTTACCCGCCATCTTTGCATCGATAACACGTCTCTTCCTGTTCATGAATACCAGCTTGCATATCCACTCGTTCTCGTCCTTCAATCCTAGGAATAGCTTCTCAGCATCCTCGAGCTTCTCACCGATGTCTGGAGGAAGCCTTCCGGCTGTTAACATCGAGTACACGAGTACACCCTTCGTCGTCGCAACAACGACGTTTCCACTCTCCTTCACATACCTTCTATCGATTAGCGTAGACACAATCTTAGCGTAGGTACTCGGTCTCCCAACGCCATGCTCCTTCATCCACCTAATGACATCGCCTTGGCTCGGCATTCGTACGCATAAGCTCATGCTCGAAGTCTCGCCGACCCTTGCCTTAACGCTTAGCGTACTGGGCAACACACGCTCCACCATACGTCCAGCCATGGGTGGCGGTACGTAGATCGTTAAGAAGCTTCTGTTCTTAGCTTCTTGAGGTACTACGTAGATCTCGATATCGGTCACCAACGGTACGCTCAACTTCGTTTCTAGACCTACATCCACTTCCTTGAACATCTTCTCGATCTCGATACCGTTGACCTTCTTGACACGGTACACAACACGCTTAACGCCTTTAGCACCCTGCATCTGGCTAGCCATGAACCTTCTGAACACTAGGTCGTAGAGACGGTAGTGATCCTCCGTAAGCCTCACCGGAAGCTCGATAACACCCTCAGCGATCAACTCTCTGAGCTTCGATACATCTATGGGTCTCGTAGGTCTTATGCACTCGTGCGCTCCTACAACACCGCGAGCCCACGTCCTTCCAACGAATAGATCTCCCAACCCAATGCTTTCGAGATACTGCTTAGCGACAGCGATACCTACGTCCGAAACCCTCGTACTATCCGTTCTATGGTACGTAATGAGACCGAGCTCGAATAGTTGCTGCGCTATATTCATAGCCTTAGCAACATCCATTCGGAGAACCGTCGATGCTTCGCTGAGAAGCTCATCCGTTGTGAACGGTGGTGGAGGTGGTAGATCAAGCACTTCTTCACTTACCTTCTCTAGCTCGAGCTCTACGTATTCACCCACTCTATGCTTACCATGCTTATCCATCAGTTCAGCAGCTATGTACACCTTGAAGCGAGCTCCATCGAGTTCTAGATCGAGTCTGTAGTACTTACCCTTAGTCATCGTATAGTAGTAGTGTCTTCTAACTACGAAGCCTAGCGTCGGTGTTTGCACTCTTCCAGCGCTAAGGGTCCTGATGTACGTATCGATCGCTTCGTATATCTTGAGCCTTAGGTAGTCGGATAACGCGAATCCTATCCATCGATCCTCTATCCTTCTAGCGATCTGAGCTTCAACCATGTTGAGATCGATACCTCTACGCTTCTCCAAAGCTTTCAGTATAGCTTTCCTCGTAACTTCGTGGAACTCCATCCTCTCCACAACCTTTGCGAAGGGAGCTAGCGTAAGCGCTAGATCGAACCCTATCTTCTCTCCTTCTGCATCGGGATCCGTACCGATAACAACGCGATCAACCTCCATTGCAAGCCTCTTCAGGATCTCGATAACGTCCTTCGAATCCTTGGTTAGAAGCTTCAGAACCTCGTTACCTAGCTTCACGTTTATTCGAATTCGTGGAATCTCCTCGGACTTAACGCTCCTAGATCTATACCTAGGAACTCTGATCTCGAACCCTATACCATCGTCACAGCGTGGACAGACACCGTATGCAACGAACTGCTTCCCGCATACCAAACATCGTTTCATAGATCCGTAGACGGGTAGGAATGCTGGTATAGAGGCTCTAGACTCCGTACCCAGCATCGAGCCGTGGACTTCTAGCTCCGTAGATCGTTTCCTAAGCCTAATTCCATAGATATCGGGTTCCTCACCAACGAAACCAATGCTCTCTCCTTCGTTTGTACCGTACTCAACAACGTCGTAGATATGCCCTCCGCTAGCCGTGATGATT
>JAMOOB010000460.1 GCA_027066265.1 Desulfurococcales archaeon | reverse complement strand
CACGATCCCTATCCTCTCCAATCATCTCGATGGCGAGATTACCGCTGATCCTAGGAATACTCTTAGCGATCTCCTCGATCTCCTTAATCAACCTCTTCGCTTTCTCTTCTCTCACACGCTGTTCGAGGAATCTACGAATCTCTTCAGAGTAGTTAATGCCTAGAGCATCGAGCTCCTCCTTAAGCTTCCTAGGAATCCTAACAGCGATCACAACGCTGCTCACGACGCCGATCTCCACGCTTACGTACGCATCGTTACCTGAATGCGTTTACGGACACCGTTTACCGATGTATGCGTAGAGATTATCGATCGCTAGCTTACTAGCGTTAGCATCGATTTCAGCGCATCGACGTCGAGGATGGGTTTCTCGATGCGGTGCAGAGCTCTACCTTCGCCGAGACTCCATGCAGAGCGATAGATCTCGTTCATGACGTCGAGGGTCCTCGTCGATGTACCTACCCTAACCTCGCTAGGTATCGAAACGATCTTCTTAGCGAAGCGCTGGAACATCTCCAACCATTCTCTTAGGTAGGTGGAGTCGGGCCACTTCGAACCTTGTTCACGGTATCCCGTGGGTACGGTTACGTAGATGATCTCCTCGATTGGGTGGGAAGAGCTTAGCTTCTCAAGGATCTTCTCTACGTAGGTTAGGGATCTACGTGTTGTGAAGACGCTCCACAGCGGTAGGTAGCCAAGCTTTAGGGGTGTCGTCGATGAGCTTTGCTTGTAGTTCTCGACAACGATTCCGCTAAACGATTCGTAGTTCGTTAGGTAGGCAACGGTTCCGAGAACCATGGTCTCGTAGAAATCGTTGATCTCGATAACGATGGGTTCCAAACCGTTCTCTTCAGCGAACTTCTTAGCATCCTCAACGAACTCCTTCCTAACACCCCATTCGCTCTCCGGCAAACGAATCCTTTCACAGCGTTCCAGAACCTCGTTTACCCAAGGATACCTCTCGACCTCTAGAGCTTCTAGGTACGGCTCGATGCGTTCGGAACGCGATACGTACTCCCAATCCTCCAAATCATCGGCTCCACCAACCTGTACATATAGA
>JAMOOB010000459.1 GCA_027066265.1 Desulfurococcales archaeon | reverse complement strand
GAATGAACGTACCATAGCGAGCCTAGTAGGTCTGTACATACTACCGATAACAGAGAACCTCAAGTTCATGGTTGCAGAATCCATATGCAAAGCATCTGCCGAACAACAAGAGCCGACATCTACGGCGTTGGCATCCGTAGCAACGTTGGTCGGTTCTACACCGCTTCAGATACCTTATGTGCCGTTCAGTGGTGCGTTCATGGTTACGGAGGAGGGTAAGGCTCTTGGCTGGAACATACCCGAGGAGTTCACGATAGAGATACCGGGTCTGCATCAAAAAGCTCGGTAAGAAGGCTTATACCGAGGTTGGTTAGCAGCTAGCGTTGCCGAGAGCTATCGCTTACGTTGCTTGGAAGAAAGCGAGGGTTGCACGTGGAGAGATAGCTGAGCTTAGGGACAATGTTGCTAAGCTGGTCAAGGCTCTCGTCGAGGACGTTGTTAAGGGTATCGACGTGTACACAACCATGAGGAAGGGCGACGATGCTGCGTTCAGATGGGCTCTACAGAACTTTTACCAAGCTATCTCCAGGGCTACGATCGAGGATAGCAAGCTGAACGTCTCTGTCTGGGTACCGGAGCTAGGGATGTGGATCAACGAATCCGTAGACCTAGGCAAGGAACTATTCGAGAAGCTTATCCAGACGCTTCCCGTTAAGCTTGTTGCGATATCCAGCGATGGGTTAGCAGCAATAATTGCCCACGACAAGTACTGGGATCCGAATGGCTATAGAGCTGTGTACTTCAGCTTCGAGATCGAGGCTGCTGAGGGAGACATAGCCGAGAAGCTGCTCGTGCAGGCAGTTGAATGGGTTAAGAAGTGGGAGTACAAACCAATTACGGAGCTGCTGAAGGGTCTCAGGGTTCCGAAGACCGTGATCAAGAAGCTCGAGGAGGTTAGGGCTAGGGTTAAGGGTAGGGAGCTCCTATCGAAATCGATGCTCGTTCCCGAAGAGGGTTGGGCTAAGCTAAGGGTTAGAGTACCTGGTAAGGGTCGTCTCCACGCTATCGTTGTTCGCTACGGTGTTCCGAAGATCAACCTAACGGTGTTTAGAGGCGGT
>JAMOOB010000458.1 GCA_027066265.1 Desulfurococcales archaeon | reverse complement strand
AGCTAGCAAGCAAACTCAGTCGCAATACTCCGAGCGAGATCCTGGAAAGAAAGAGAAGAGGATTACCGTTGTCGGCGTTGCCTACCGTCGAACAGCTAGCCAAGAAGCTCGGTGTCGATCCTGTCAAGCTGTTGAAGATTCTCGAAGCTCGCACTAGTAAGGGTATGGTCGTGACTAGGATCCCCTACGAAACAGCATCGCTAGCGACTCTCGACGAGAAGGCTAGGGCAAGGATGACGGTGGTGGATATACCTTACGAAGCGTTGCAGAAATACGTGGAGGAGTTGTTAACGAAACGAATCGGCTTGCTACACGAGTTGCTTCGCGCGGTTCTCGAGATAGTAAAGAAGATCGCGACCAAGCCTGCCGGATACGTCTTTAGACAGAGGATACCCGTTCCCAGGGAAGGCACAGAGAGGTACCTCTACGTAGTTGCCGAGAAGAATCCTTGTGGAGACGTAGTTGTCGAGATCAATCTCGCGTACTCGAAGCGGTCAAAGGGAGGTGAGCTGTTCAAAATCGTAGTACCTTCAAATCCAAGCAACTATGCACCGCTCTCGATCAGAGCGTTCTTCGTAGAGAACGAGGTATATATCAAACCATTGATAGAGGGACTCAAAAAGATCGCTAAATCGATCACCTAACACAACCTGTTTTCGCATCCACGAACCCCACTCTTCTTGCTCACGCTACTCTCTACGTATGTTGAAGGTTGTAGTACATCTACAAAGTAACATACATCGTAATGTGTAGCGAAAGTTTATCACCGTTCTACGAAGCGTAGAGAGACGGTGAGGTGCGTGCGTATCAAGAGCATGTTCGTAGCTATCGTAGCTACGGTAATCCTCTCCACGCTAACGATCTTCGCCTATGATCTCCTCGCTAAGCACGAGAAGCAAGTAGAGTATGCGAAGCTCGTTAACTACCTAACCGACTCGCTGAAGAAATCGATGAAGGTAAGGCTGAGGATCTACAAGAACGGCGAGCTAGTGTACGAAGACCCCAACGACCCCATCTCCATACAGTGGCTAAAGCTAGTAGCAAACGTATTGTTCGGATG
>JAMOOB010000457.1 GCA_027066265.1 Desulfurococcales archaeon | reverse complement strand
CGAGGGCTTCGCGAATCATCGTCCCTCCGCGCCCCGGCCACGACCTCAGCTTGTTAACATCGCTCTCGTTCCTCAGCTTGATCGGCTCATACACTCTGGCGTCCCAGGGTATCACAACGATTTCCTCCGGCCTCGCCTCCCTGAAGATCTTGTAGATCTCCGCCGTAAACTGCTTCAATTCATCGTCGGATATCGATCCCGAGGTATCGACCAACACGAACACGCGACCGATACCGTACAGACGGCGCGACGGCAACGAGTCGTAACCGTTAACAACGTACTTCCTGTTCGGCTTCGCAAACGTCTTGTATGTCTCGCGACCGATTACCGGTTCGAGCGCAGATCTCAGCACCCTTCTCCAATCTATCCTAGGCTTGGCAATCTCGTCGATTACTGACTCGAGCTCGCCGGGTAGCTTGCCGATGGATTTCACAGCCACCGTAATCTCGACGATCCTCCTATTGATAGCCCTCTCGAGCTCCCTCTCATTCTTAGCGTTCCTAATCTCGTCACTACCCTCGTTGATCGTGCCCTCGATCCTTGGTGATCCACCTGAACCGCTTCCATCAATGCTACCTCGACAGCTACAACTCCCCTTGCCGTCGCTACCAGTCTTGCCACCTCTTTTCTGATCCTCATCGCTACGCTGAGCACCATCGTTAGTAGAGCCCGCCTGAGCACGGCTCGATCCATCTCCATCGTTGCTCTTCCCCTGACCTCCCTGTCCCTGACCTTGTTGCTGGTCCTGTCCCTGCGATCTATCCTGAGATTGGTCCTGCTGATGCTCGCTGGGCATAACGTCGTTCATAACGTTGATGTTTACGTTGATCTGCTTCGAGGACTTGTAGAGCTCGGCAATGATCTCCTCGTACGATTTCCTCTCGGGCTCGTCGATTCCCATCGCTCGTAGCGTCGCTGGGGTTACCGGGGACAGCGGTCTTAGTGCATCGAGCATCCTCTTCGGCAGTAACTGATTAACCTTCGCGTCCTCCACGATGTTGTATATCATTGGTGACATCGGGTATCGTTTCATAAGGTTTCTCCTCCGTATCGGATGCTTCAGATGT
>JAMOOB010000456.1 GCA_027066265.1 Desulfurococcales archaeon | reverse complement strand
CTAGACCTATCGATGACCCCATAAGCTTCGTCTCGGTTGAAGGAGATCCCAACTCTATGCAGTGGCTACACCTAGACGTAAAGCCTCTGTGGACTAGCTGGTCCAACGAGAAGGTTCGGTACGAAGTGGTTCTGGTGTATAGGGATAGTAGGGAGAAGCTAGTGAACGTGTTGAAGAACCTCGACAACGTTCTCAAAGATGTTTTGAAGAGGATCGATAGCGTTCTAGAGAGCATTGCCTAGGGTGGGTAGCGATGTCGATGCTTCTCATCGAAACCACGATCACGACGGGCACGGAGTACGTACGTAGTCGAGCGTATGCCTCGCCGTGCGTAGGCGAAGAGATCGTCTTCAGAGCATCGGAGCTAGGATCCGAGAACGAATCGTACGAGCTAAAGGTTTCGAGTCTAGGTAGAGGCGAGGACTACGTTCCGAGCCTAGACGAAGCCGGTTCAACGATGGAGGCGAGGAAGAGCGTAGAGATCTCTCTGAAAGAACTTGTGCAAACCTCTTTGAAGAAGCTAGGCGTTCCAATGCTAAGCGTAGAGATTCGCTACGATGAACACTTGGGTCTCTACGCTCTAGCGATCCTCGATTGCGATGCTCGTCAAGCGCTGGAGTACTGGCTAAGGATCGTGGATACGGTGAAGAGCTACGGCATCCCAGTATTCGTTGCATGGACTGGACGCAACGATGTTTCACCGGAAGAGATGGGTTCCTACATAGGTAGAGCACTCGCTAAGATGAGCGTATTCCTATCTACTCGCGAACCTCTAGACGTGGCTAAGATCCTCGAAGAGGAATGGAGTTCCTCAACGTAGCTCCAGCAAGGGTATCGCTAAGTATGGACGGCGAGACGTATGTACTACGTCGATACGAGCGTACTCATCTCCTACGTATTCGCATCGGATATCGGACACGATGTTTCTCGAAGAATCTTAGAGAACGTTGCTGCACGAGGGCAGAAACTCTATGCCTCGTCCTTCACCTTGGTAGAGATGTGCAACGTTGTTTGTAGAAAGATCGTTAAGGAGAAGAAGTTGAGGTTGATAGAACCTCTCCAGAGCTA
>JAMOOB010000455.1 GCA_027066265.1 Desulfurococcales archaeon | reverse complement strand
TATAGCTGATGGTGTGCACGCAATGCGTTGGGGTCGAAATGAAGGTTCAGTTCTTATCGAAGAAAACGATCAAGGAATTCGTGAAGGGGTTGGAATCACGGCGCGATATCGATCAGAGATTGGTAGATTCGGTGAAGAAATGTAGTGAAGCGAAGATCGTAGAATTCGAAAAATTCAGACTATACGTATTCGATGGGGTTCCGATGTTCTTCGAACGTGAAGGACTTGAGAGACCTATGCCAACATTGTACATAATCAATGTGATGCTGAATCGCGAAGGCGTACTCGTGACACCCGCCGTTGTGGTTGATGAAGGGGCGGTGAACCCGATCTTACGCGGAGCTCACGTAATGGCTCCGGGAATAAGGAGAGTGCTGAAGGATTTTAGTAAGGATGACGTTGTTGCAGTTCTCGAACCTGGACAGAAGTATGCGATTGCGGTAGGTCTAGCGATAATGGATTCCAAGGACATAGTTCCTGGAACGAAGGGTAGAGCGATACTGAACGTATCGAGGCTAAATGACGAGATTTGGAATAGGTGTCTCGAGATAGCTAGAAAGTCTGGGTCTTGAAACGAAACAAAGGTTCTTCAGAACGTTTGTATAGCGACAAGTACGAATAACGATCCAAGATTTCGATGCGAAGAACGTACTCGTACGCTCGGAAATCCACTTCGGCTAGACCCAGCTTTTCAAGCTGATCACCGACGACTCTTGTGAGTCGAGAGCAGGAATCTATGTAGTTACCTCTCTTCCTACAGATGCATATGAGCCTGAACGGTTTAGCGAACTTTGATAGTAACACCAACTCTGTGCAACCTCGTGCAATGTTTTCGTAGCTCGTCTCGACAACCATGTTTATGGGTAGGCACCAGTAGACACGTGATGGAGCACGAGATCGTAGTATGCCTACGAGTTCGAGTGGATCGGCTTCTTTAGGAGCCTTGACGATTACTATACCTCGTCGTTCGTAAGCCTCCGTAAGAACCTCTATGCCTAAACCTAGGAATGCGTTCTCGATCTCCTCAGCAGCAGCAACCTCCCGACCTATCCTCGTTGTAGCAAACAG
>JAMOOB010000454.1 GCA_027066265.1 Desulfurococcales archaeon | reverse complement strand
ATGCTTTGACTCACTGAACTCTATCTCGAACAATCTTTTCGCTTCCTGCGATAGGGTTACCCTATCGCCTTCGACCACGATAGCTCCTTCCTCGGCTACGCTCCTAAGCGTCTCCACGGCTTCGAAGAAGTCCCTAGCTACTCTAAGACTCTTCAGAAGCTCGACGACTCGAGACACGGATGCTTCGCCACCCAACCTGTAGAGCTCGTATGCAACGACGTAGGCTAGAGGACCGTACCTGATCTCTACGCCTATCTTCGTAAGCTTAGCCTCCGCAACCTCGGATCCGTACCTCTCCAAAGCTCTAGCGATCCTGATGCTGGATACAGGGTCCTCTGTATACGGATTGCCCTCGATGGTCACGGGTATGTAGGGGGCCTTCAGTGTGAATGGTCTTAGCCATCTAGCTCTATGCCTAATCCTAGCTGTATAGGTGTAGAACTCTATGTTGATCAGATCGTGATCCGTTATCCACGGCTCGAAAACCTTCCTAAGCTCTCTAGCGCTCTCCAGCCCAACCTTGAAGCAGTAGATATCTGTAAGCTCATAGATAGCAGCACGAAGCTCCTTAGGAAGCTGCTTAGGGTACTGGGTCATCAGCACGAAGAAGGCGTTGAACTTCCTGGTCTCAGCAAGCATAGAGCTTATCATCTTCGCAAGCGCCGGACCAACGAAGTTGTGTAGCTCGTCGATGAAGACAAATACTGGTTTCCTCGAGGCTTCTCCTCTAAGAGCTCTTGAGAATATCGCTATAAGCACCTTGGCTAGGAACAGCGATCCGAAGAGGTACTGAGCCTCGGTCAAACCCTTGAGAACACCCATATTAACAATGATTATCTTGCCGCTATCCAGAGCTTCAACCATATCGATATCGCTTCTATACGTATCGAAGATATGCCTTAGGTATCCGCTTAGCAGAGGCCTAAGCTTGTTTGTAACAGCGTATATCCTGTTCTGGCTATCGCGAGACGATAGAAGCTTCGGGAACTCCTTAGTGAAGAACTCCACGACTTCGGGATCCCTACACATACCTAGGAACTTCGCTCTATGCTCTTCGTTCCTAAGCACCTT
>JAMOOB010000453.1 GCA_027066265.1 Desulfurococcales archaeon | reverse complement strand
GAACGCGCGATTATCGAACCTCTGGTCGCGGAGGTATCTGTTCGTGAATATATCAGGATCACCTACGAGCATAATGAACTGGTTCTTCATGAACGGGTAATATAGGATGACCGAGAACGGGACGCCTCCCCGCTCGTCGCTATCGGGCCTATATGTACCATCCTTCACGCTTTGTAGATTCGTCTCGAGCCGAGAGAATTCGGTGCTCATGGCTTGCCCCGGTAAGGGAGACCAATACTCCTTAGGTTCGCCCGTATTATTATCCCGGACGTATCCGGATAGAGCGGTAGGCATATACGTAGCTATCTTATCTACACCGTCGAAGAAGCCGAGCGGGTCGTTGTCGTGTAGGATATTAGTGAGTACGGGATTAGCTGGGCTCCCAACGAAGGAAGACGCATCCATAAGGACCGATCCGTTGAACGCGAACTTCTTCACGTAAACCGTAGAGTTAGAGTACTCGGCTTTTTGTATCTCGTAGAGTATGTAGCTTATCACCGATAGTATCTGATTCCCGCTACCGAAGTCGCACGCTAAGATGATGGAATTTCCGCGCGCGAGTAACAGAGGTATGCTCGATATTTCGTCCGAGGAGAAGCTCTTGTACGGTCCTATGATGAAGATCGCCGCGTTAGTCACGTTCTCCCTCAAGAGTATCGATATCGAACCTATGACGGTCTTCGTTTTTACCCTATCCGAGAGTATAGAATACATATCCGACAATCCGAACGGCCCTTCGTCGTCGATCGAATACATCGTAGCGCGCCACGTTCCGGGAACGTACGCTAACACGAGCGCGGCCGTCGTAACGAAAAGAACCGTAAGCGCTACTAAGCGTGAAGTCTTGAGCCCTTCGATCATAAAAATCACCTCGCGGCGGGCGCGGGTTTCGCTAGATGTTCTTTAATGAGTATATTAACAGCCGTGATGATCTTCTGAGCGGTATCGTCGTCGATATCCCATGGTGAGTATTTAGCTATCTCGTACGCGTTCACGATAGTCATCACGGCCGAGGCGCTAGCGCCCGCGGCTATGATCTTCTCAGCTACTCTTCTGGGGGTATCGTTAGGCTT
>JAMOOB010000452.1 GCA_027066265.1 Desulfurococcales archaeon | reverse complement strand
GGCCTACGGCTAGGGATACCAAGGCATTGCGCGTAGCTACGTAGGTCGCGAACCCGCATCCAGCTACCTTGCCCAGCACGGCGATGGTTAGTAGCACTGCGTAGAGCATTGGATCGATGTTGTGTGGAGCTACGAGAAGACCTACGTAGGTGAAGAACAGTGGTAGCGCCAATGCTTCTAGGAAGACGCGGAGCTGATCGATGAAATCCTCGATCGCTACACCAGCTAGGAGTAGTGGATCGTGGCACTCCCTTCCTCTACCAACGATGAGTCCCGCTAGGTATGCTCCGATCAACTCGTTCAATCCTACGAATCTAGAGACGAGAGCTAGTACGCATGCTAGGACTATGGATGTGGATGCGAAGACGAGTCTATCCATCGCTATCCTCTGGTAGAAGATCCTTGGATTCCTAACCAGTACCTCGCTCACGAGAAGCGATGCTACGAGTAGGGCTAGGGACATCGTAGCTGCGTGGAGCATCGAAATGGTGTCGCTACCCATGAAGCTACCCGCAACGATGCCCAGCACTATTACTGCAAGCACGTCGTCGACTACGCTGGCTCCGATAGCTATCGACCTAACCAAATCGTTGCTACACCTCGTAACCACGGCTGCCGTGGTCTCGGTAGCGGTGTTGGATACGAGGATCGATACTATGAGTGCCTTAGCATCGTCGAAGCCAAGAGCTTTGAGCGCGACAAAGCTCGTAACCATCGTAGCTAGAACGCCGCTCACGCCTACGGCGATGATCCATACACCGATCCTCCTAAGTTCGCTGAAGTTAGTTGTTAGACCCGTGTAGAACATGAGTAGGAGTAGCCCTAGGTACGAAACAGCTAAGAGATCGCTCGATGGATGAACTAGGTTCAGTACGTAGGGACCCAACACGATGCCAGCAACGATGTGAGCTACCAAAGGATTGATCCTTCCGTAGCCCAGCACCTTCTCCAGAACCTTGGCGGTGACTAGGAGAAGAACGAGGTAGAGCATGAAATGCTGTTCCATCTCCCTCCTCAGCCAAGTAGAGGAGGATCTTCGAGACCGAGCTAAAAACTTACGTGGTTAGAACGATATC
>JAMOOB010000451.1 GCA_027066265.1 Desulfurococcales archaeon | reverse complement strand
ATCTCGATACTTCTTACCCACTTCAGCCGCTCGATCAACACTCTCAACGACCTCCGCTACTAGAACGTCGTGCCCCTCAAGCATCTTCTTAACTATGTCGATGAGCCCAGCGTAATACTCCCTACCGTGTAGAGGAGAGGCAAAGGGTATGAGCACTATCCGGGGCATGATCCCTACCGACGCTCAGCTTATACGTAGCACTACTTAATTAATGCAACGAAGATATCATTAACATTGGTACCCGTGTATCCAGTGATTATCGCTCTATCGAGCTCTTTGAAGAACGTGTAGCTATCGTTCCTATCGAGGAACTCCTTGGGATCCAAGCCCCTATTCATCGCTAATTCTACTAGCTTCCCATCGATTATGGCTCCCGCAGCTGGACTCACGCCATCGATTCCATCGGTGCCCATGCACGCAGCTACAACGCCTTCAAGGCCCTTTACCTCGATCGCTAGAGATAGGCAAAGCTCTTGATTACGACCTCCAACACCGTCGCCTCGAACAGTAACGGTAGTTTCACCACCTGCTAAGATGGCTAGCGGTGGTTTAGCAGGGTATCCAAGCTCCTTAACGCTCTTAATGATCGCTGCTAGGACCTTAGCTACTTCCCTAGCTTCACCTGTTACGTAAGGAGATAGTATCAATGGTTGGTAACCAAGGTCCTTAGCCCTTTTCGCCATGGCTTCTAGACTCGCCCTATTGCTAGCCACAATCACGTTCTTAACCTTGCGCAGCAGCGGATCCCCAGGCTTAACGGTTTCAGGTGCTTCGCCCCTCAACCCAGCTTCTATCCTATCCCTAACTGATTTCGGCACTGCATCCCATAGCCCTCTACGCTTAAGAACTTCGTAAGCATCTCGATAGGTAGTCTCGTCGGGAGCCGTAGGCCCTGAAGCAATCGTGTCTAGCCTATCTCCAACAACATCGCTTATTATCAATGAGAACACTCTTCGCGCCTTTACGTACCTAAGCAGCTGACCTCCCTTGACTGACGATAAGTGCTTCCTAACTGCGTTGAGCTCGACTATATCGGCTCCACGCTTCATAAGCTCCTTCGTGACGAAAGCTATGTC
>JAMOOB010000450.1 GCA_027066265.1 Desulfurococcales archaeon | reverse complement strand
AATGAGGATGGTTGGCGATGGGTAGCGTAGCGAGAAGTCGTTCTACTTCTCGACGAGGTCTAGATCTCGAAGAACTTCGTCGATGATGGTACCCATCCTCTCCCTAGCACCTTTCTCGACCGATTCGTGGATATCGTTTCCGTGGGTATCTATAGCAACGATGCAGGGACCCATCTTCTCGATCTCTAGGATCCACATAGCTTCGGGAACACCTAGATCCAGCCAATGCACCTCCACAACGCGCTTGATGCTCTTGGTTATGAGCGAAGCCGTTCCACCCACGAGCTCTAGGTAAACCGCTCCAAGCTCTCTGCATGCTCTACGCGCGTTGGGTCCCATACCACCCTTCCCAACGATTACGGCTACCCCGAACCTCTTCACCAATTCGTAGACGTAGGCATCCATCCTACGGCTGGTGGTAGGCCCAATCGATACGATTCTCCACGAATCGCCTTCCCTACGCACCACGGGTCCAGCATGCATGATTCCCCAGTTCCTTAGATCCACCGGCGTCGATCCCGTGGATAGAGCTCTCCTATGACCTAGATCCCTCATCGTTGCTACGACGCCGCTTAGGTACACGATATCTCCTACGCGAAGGGTTTGGAGAACCGATCTATTCTCTAGAGGTAGGCGAAGCTCCATGGCTACGCACCTCGCGGCGACCAGAAGTCTAGTGGATCCAGAACAACGGAACCATCCTTCGAAACCACGAACCTAGCCCTTCTGAGAGCCCAGCACGAGAAGGCTACGGCTATCGCAAAGGTTGCGGGATGCCTATGACCGTACTCAATCCTTACGTCGAGAACCGTAGTCTCTCCACCGAGTCCAGCGGGTCCGATACCCAGCTCGTTGATTCGTCTAAGCAGAGAATCCTCTAGCTTCGCTACGAAGGGGTTGGGATTCCTAGAACCACAGCGTCTAAGGATCAGAGCCTCCCTAGCCAACACACATGCGCGACCCATCGTAGCTGCAACCCCTATCCCTAGGAAGGTTGGTGGACAAGGCTTTGGACCTGCCTCCACAACGCTCTCCACAACGAACCTAGCCAGCTCTTCCCATCCACGGCTAGGCAGAGCCATG
>JAMOOB010000449.1 GCA_027066265.1 Desulfurococcales archaeon | reverse complement strand
TAGTACAGAGCTACAGCGTAGGGTTGATGACACGGTCTACCACCTGATCGGTGATGACCGTTGCCGCAACTGACCACCTCCAAACGCTGTGATGAACCCCTGCACTCCTGAACAATGATGAGAGACTCGCCTAGCTGAGCACGCAATGAACGAGCAAGTCTTATATCTCGTCTCCTAGGAATGAGACGTGGGTGTGTCTATGAGCATCACGTACGCAGAGCTAGGGGATCTGAAGGAGGGGAGCTACGTAGTTATAGACGGAGAACCCTGTAGAGTAGTCGAGGTTTCGAAAGCTAAGACTGGGAAGCACGGTAGTGCCAAGGTGCATATAGTAGCGATAAGCTTGTTCACGGGTGCGAGGAAGACCCTCGTGGGTCCAGCTGATCAGAGGGTCGAGGTTCCGATCATAGAGAAGAGAGTTGGTCAGGTAACGGCTGTGCTTCCCGATGCTGTACAGATAATGGATCTCGAAACCTATGAAACCTTCGAGGTTGAGAAACCTAGCGATCCAGATATGGCGAGCAAGCTCGCTCCGGGTAAGGAGGTTGAGTACTGGGTCGTTATGGGTAAGCGTATGCTTGTGAGAGTAAGGGAGTGATCTAAGCTATGCAGTTTTTCGACTCTATCAAACGCGCTCTAGCGAACTTTCTTCGTGGTCGCGAACCTTACGAGGTAGCGGTCGAGAACTTCATCAAGGAGCTACAGAAAGCACTACTGCGTGCAGACGTCAACGTCAAGCTTGTTGTAGAGCTCAGTAAGAGGATTCGAGAACGAGCACTGAAGAGCGAACCACCACCCTACGTCTCTAGAAGGGATTGGTTCATCAAGGTTGTCTACGACGAGCTTTCGAATCTCTTTGGAGGTGATAGGAAACCGCTCGTCTTTCCGTACAAGACGCCTTACGTAATAATGTTGGTAGGTGTGCAAGGCAGTGGAAAGACAACTACTGCAGCGAAGCTCGCTTACTTCTACAAGAAGCATAGGTATAGACCGTGTCTCGTGTGTACCGATACGTATCGACCAGCAGCATACGAACAGCTGGAGCAGCTAGCTAAGCAAATCGATGTTCCGTTCTGTGGCGAT
>JAMOOB010000448.1 GCA_027066265.1 Desulfurococcales archaeon | reverse complement strand
CTTTCGCTCTCTTCTCTGCAAGAATACGCCATCTACGTTCATCGTATCTAACCTCTCTCACGATCTCCATGCTTAGTACTCCTCGCGCAAGCTCTAATAACCCATACGTTAACCTAGATCTCGGTACAGAACGATGGCTATAGATTCGCTGGTACTTAACGTACTGCTTACGTACGTCGTTGCAACCACGTGTCTGTATTTGATTACCAAAGGTCGCGAAATACACGTTGGTAGGCATCGTCTACGGTTCATAGTTGGAGGGTTCCTAATCTTCCTAGGTAGAGCCCGTAAACCTAGTGGAAAAGGCGTTAACAAGGTAATGAAGGGTTTGTTTATTGCATCGCTATTCGTATGCATTGCTCTGTTCTACGTCCAGCTTCTACCCATAATGTTGAAAACCGTGGTTAGCTTCGTAACATCTCCGAAAAATGCTCAGCCAAGCGTGGTACCAATACCGATACTCTTCACGATGCCGCAGATCGTACCCTACCTACTCGTATCGATAGGCATAGCAGCGCTAGTGCATGAGTTAGCGCATGCATGGGTTGCGCTACGCGAAGGTATACCGGTTCGTAGCTGGGGATTGGGTGTGCTAGCGCTAGTACCCTTCGCTTTCGTTGAGCTAGACGACAAAGCCTTCGAAGAAAGCAGTCTCAGTTCAAAACTCGGTACGCTTTGTGCAGGTGTATTTGCGAATATTGCAACAGCTCTGGTAGCACTGCTACTGTTCTTTGTACTGCAGGGAATGGTAAGCAATCTCGTTCCTACTCCCGTTGTGCAGAGCGTGTGTTGTGATTTTTGCAGCGTTAACTGTACAGCGCTGACACTAGGACTGAAACCGGGTACGTACATAACGGCTATAGATGGCGTACCTATAAGGGATCTCGACGATTTACGTAGGGCACTATCTATGCATAGTTGTGGAGATAGCGTAACGTTTACTCTTTGTCGGGAAGGTCGTTGCTGGAACGCTACAGCTGTACTTGGATGCGATCGCAACGGCAAACCTTGCATAGGTATATACGTAGGCCTATCGCTTGTAAAGAGAGTCGGATTGCGTGTTCTACCCTTATCGTTCTGGGATACGATGTTGATTCATCTACGTACGCTACTCTACTTCGTATTCGCTGTAAACTACAGTGTTGCGTTGATCAACGCTGTACCTCTATTCATAACGGATGGATCCAAGACGCTTACAGCACTTCTAAGCTATGTGAGGAAAGGTGAAGCATTGAAGTTCATACGCGTAGCTGACGTACTGAACCTCATAGTGCTGGTGTTAGCTCTCGCAATCTCTAGCTACATCATTCTTGCACGGTAAGCATCATGGAGATCGTAGTTGAAGAAGCGAGAGACGAAGATATGGAGCAAGTCTTCGAACTCGAGGAGAAGTGCTTCAAGTACCCATATCCTCCACAGCTCCTCGCAATGCTAAGAGCTTTGTATCCAGAGCTATTCCTCGTTGCTAAGCATGGTAACCGTGTAGTTGGATACGTTTCAGCAGTCGTTAGAAGCGATGGGTATGGACACATAGTCTCGATATGTGTAGATCCGGAGTACCGTCGTCAAGGTATTGGTAAGAAGTTGATGGAGAGCGTTGAAGCGAGGATGCGTAGCAAGTTTGGGCTATGTAGATATAGGTTAGAGGTAAGGGTAAGTAACGAACCAGCGATAAGGCTATACAAATCGCTTGGGTATCGCATTGTTGGTGTGTTACGGAGTTACTACCCGGATGGTGAGGATGGGTACGTGATGGTGAAGGATGTGTGTCAGCAAGGAGAACGGTCATCATGTGCTCAGATCAGCTCTTCCTCATCATCCTCCGAAGCGGGGTAGCTTCATCCAAGTTATTAGCTGTAGAAAGACCTTAAGATGCTGAGGGAGGGGTATGGCTGATAAGCGAGCGTTAACGGTCTACGTACTCGATTTGAGCTACGAAGTCGTTGGTAACGAGCCTCACATCGTTATCTGGGGTATCGATGAGGATGGTAGACGCGTAGTTCTACGCGATAAGAGGTTCCGTCCATACTTCTATGCGCTTCCTAAACCTGAGTACGTAAACGCTCTTAATGAGATAGCGAACAACATCAAGCAGCTCTCGAAACCGCGATCCCCAATAACGCGCATAGATATCGTTGAAAAGAAGTACTTTGGTCGACCAGTCAAAGCTCTTAGGATAGAAACCGTTATCCCTGAGTACGTACGTGAATACCGTGAAGAGGTACGGAGATTGCCCGGGATAGCTGAAGTACTCGAAGCAGACATAAGGTTTGCAATGCGTTACAGCATAGACATGGATGTGACTCCATGTGCGTGGCATACATTCGAAGTCATTGAGCGAAACCCTAACCCTAGCTATCGCGTTGATGCGGAGTATGAGGTCGTCAACGTAGTCGGTCGTGAAGATAGGGTTTCGATACCTAGCCTCAGAATCATGGCTTTCGATATCGAGGTATACAACCCTAGAGGTGCACCGAAACCGCTTCGCGATCCAGTCATAATCATAGCGGTACGCACATCGGAAGGAAAGCTCGAGCAGTTCCTTGCGCGCGATAAAGACGATAGACCAGCAATCAAGGAGTTCATAGATTTCGTTCAGAGCTACGATCCCGACATAATCGTTGGGTACAACTCTAATCGATTCGATTGGCCATACCTACTCGAACGGTGTCGGTACCTAGGCATAAAGCTCGATGTATCGAGAATCAAAGGCGTTGAGCCTAGACCTAGCGTCTACGGACACATATCGGTACCCGGTAGACTCAATGTCGATCTGTATGATTTCGCTGAAGAAATGCCTGAAGTCAAGGTCAAGAGCCTCGATGAAGTAGCGGAATTCCTCGGTGTCATGAAGCGTAGTGAACGCGTTAACGTACCGTGGTACGAAATCTATAGGTACTGGGACGATGAAAAGCTAAGACCTTTACTACTCCAGTACTCTCGAGACGATGTTGAGGCAACGTATAGAATTGCAGAGAAGTTGCTTCCATTCGGTATACAGCTATCGAGCATTACGGGACTACCTCTAGATCAAGTTATGGCGGCAAGCGTTGGGTTCCGACTTGAATGGTATCTTATCAGAACAGCGTTTCGATTCAACGAATTAGTTCCTAACCGTATCGAACGTGAATACGAACCATATCGAGGGGCGATAGTTCTCGAACCCAAGAAAGGCGTTCATGAAAACATTGCTGTCCTAGACTTCTCGTCGATGTATCCAAACATAATGATAAAGTACAACATAGGTCCCGATACGATAGTTAGAGATCCGAGGGAATGCGAAGAATATGGATGCTACGAAGCGCCAGAGGTTCACTACCTCTTCCGTAAGGAGCCTCCAGGATTCTTCAAGACAGTACTATCAACGCTACTTAGTGCTAGAAAGAAGGTTAGGGAAGAGATGAAGAAGTACAGCCCTGGAACACCGGAGTACAGATTGCTTGACGAAAGACAACGAGCTTTGAAGGTTCTTGCCAACGCTGCCTATGGTTACATGGGATGGGTTGGCGCTAGGTGGTACTGTAGGGAGTGTGCAGAAGCCGTTACTGCGTGGGGTCGTGAAACCATTAGGAAAGCCTTAGAGATCGCGAAGAGTCTAGGCCTAGAGGTAATCTATGGGGATACGGATTCGCTCTTCGTGAAGTACGATCCCGCCAAGGTTAAGAAGTTCATCGAGAGGATCGAACAAGAGTTGGGGCTGGAGATCAAGATAGATAAGGTGTATAGAAGGATCTTCTTCACTGAAGCGAAGAAGAGGTACGTAGGGCTTACCGAGGATGGGTACATAGATGTTGTTGGTTTCGAAGCAGTGAGAGGCGATTGGGCAGAGATAGCGAAGGAATTGCAGGAGAGGACTGCAGAGATCGTGTTGAAGACCATGGATCCTCGTAAAGCTGTCGAGTTCGTAAGGCAAGAACTTCAAAGACTACGTGAAGAGGTTGAGAAGGGTGTTGCACCCATAGAGAAGTTCGTCATATGGAAAACGTTGACCAAACCCATTACTGCGTACGAAGTAGAGGCTCCACACGTTGTTGCTGCAAAGCTGATGCTTAAGATGGGTTACAGTGTCGAGGTCGGTGATAAGATCGGGTATGTGATAGTTAAGGGAAGTGGTAAGGTTTCGGAGCGTGCAAGACCGTACATAATGGTGGACGTCAAGGATATCGACTTGGATTACTACATCGATCACCAAATCGTTCCCGCAGTCCTGAGGATCTTGGAGTACTTCGGTGTAACTGAGAAGCAGCTCAAGACCGTTGGTAAAGCTAGAAGAACACTCTTCGACTACGGCAAAAAGCGTTAGGATATAGAGAGGTCGCTGAATGTAAGTGCTACAACGTCGGCTGGTTTCCTAGCAACGTTTCCTATCCTAACACCTATCAGCAGCTTAACACCACGGCTACTTGCTACATCGAGTAATCGCTGAGTTATTATACCGTCGAATACGACAGCATACACTTTTCCGTACTCCATACTCTGTAGCTTATCGACTAGATCTCTCACCGGCAGCTTTTCAATAACGTTCCAGTTCTGATCATATAGAACAGCTTCTAGAGTTCCTAGCAACTTCTTGCTTTCCTCAACAACGTTCATGGGTATGCTTATGGTTTCGCTTACCTCTACAGCTTCAGGTTTTGGTGCTGGTACCGTCGGTTGCTGTACAGCTACTGTTGTTGCTTGTGCCGGGCTTGGTTGCTGTACTGCTTGTGTTGCTACAGCCTGTTGAGCGGCTTTGGCTTCAACCTTCGGTGGAGCTACTTCTCGAACTTCTTCACGTTTCCGTTCCTCACGCTCTTTACGTTCGAGCGCTGCTAAGAATTGTGCTGCCGGTATTGCGTTCTTCAACGCTTTAGCTATTTCCTTCGCTGTCAACTCCTCTACTTCCTTACCTGGTGGTGCACGTGCAACGTAATCGATGTCTGCTTGTCTAAGAACCTCCTTAGCAATCATCTCGCCAGCTCTATCTCCATCTATGAACAGTATCGCGGTTTTCTTCGCTGCGAGCTTAACTATTGTCTCCGGAATCCTTCCGCCAGGCGATGCACCTTCCAATGCAATTACGTTCCTATATCCATACCTAAGAAGGTTCAGCACGTCGGCACGTCCTTCGACGATTATGATAGTATCGCTCTTATCGACATCGGGTCCCGCGGGAAGCTTCTCGGGTCCGTAGTACGTTAGTTCAGCGATCCTAACCTCTTCGGATATCTGATTCAGTACTTCTCTTAGATCGGGAGCTTTCTCGACGAAGAACTTCTTTGCGATCTCCTTAGCTCGCTCCACTATGCGTTTCAATCGCTCTGCACGAACATCGATTATGTCTACGACCTGTATGCGTGCTGGGTAAGGACCTACACGCTCGACAGACTCTATCATTGCTGCGAGGAGCGCTGTTTCTATCCTATCTAGGTTCGAAGGTACGAAGATCTCTCCAACAGTTTTACCGTTCTGTACCTTTATGTCGACGCTTATCCTTCCTATCCTACCCTTCTCCTGAAGTTCTCGTAGATCGAATTCCTCGCCAAAGAGTCCTTCGGTGTAGCCGAAGATCGCTCCTATGATATCAGACCTCTCAACGGGTCCCTCAACCTCTACCCTAGCTCTAATAATGTACTTAGCCATGTTCTTCACCTATACCTAGCTATAAGTTCTCGCGCTACCGTGTCGTATGGCGAGCTATAAGCTCTAGGGCTTCACGCATCTTCGGATCGGATAAGAGTCTTCTTCGAATAGGGTCAAGAATCTTCGTTAAGTACTGTGCAACAGCATTCTTTAGATCGAGTGGATGAAGCCTTCCGCTTCGGTACGCTTCTTCAAGCTCTTCGTAGGAATGAAACTCCACGGTTCCTCCATACTCAGGTTTGCGTTCAACTACGAACGTATCTACGTTCGGGAACACGATGTATTTCGCTATGGCTAGGACGGGATTGTTCTCTACTTCGCGTGGAGGACAGTACGCAGCCCTAATCTTCTTAACGATCTCTTCATCGCTATCGGTCACGAAGATCGCTGATTCGGGCTTGGACTTACTCATCTTTATCTCTGCAGCGAGATCATCTTTCTCAAGCTCTTTCAGATCCATGCGTCCAGCTCCACGCAATGACGGTATTATCGGGGTGTGTATAGCTAT
>JAMOOB010000447.1 GCA_027066265.1 Desulfurococcales archaeon | reverse complement strand
CACCGATAAAAATCCTTGCAAGACCAGTGAACCTAGGCTTCGATCCCGATACGAATACACTCATAAGCACATCTCTCTACGCAGACAATTCAACCATATGGTGGATTCCAGGACCTTACGCAGTACGAGGAGAATTCGTTTCGAACTACATTGCTAAACCATACCTCGATGGTGTAGGGATTCCGAAAGGTTTCGTGATTAGATCCGCGTTCCTTACCAGCAATGAATTCGCTAACTTCGAATCCTTTGCGATTACTCATCTCGAGATACGTACCGAATTCGCTTCGATGACGTACGTAGCGGATACAAGGTCGCATCCAAGCCTACGCTACATCTCCATCGAAATTCGTTGCAAAGGTGTTAACTACGCAGCCTTCGACCGTGTAAGGATCGGTATTCCAGGAGGAGGCTACGTACCGGGTCTCCTAGAGCTACCGCTACCCATAATAATCGTGGTACCCCTCAGAGACCTACCCAAGTTGATCAATGCATTGACGAGGATTGAGCTATCGATCTACAGTGCTTGGCATAGTTTCTTCGAGTACTTATGCAGACCATACATACGTATGGAGAAGGAGCGTGAATACGTAAGGTTTGTGTACGCACCTTCACCAACCTACGAAAGCAAAATGTTCTTCAACCTCATAGAGCTGGAATTCTTCGAAGTACCAATACACATACGTTACAGAGTCGTGAAGGTCGTGCAGGTTATCGAGGTTGAGCAAGGTGGTACAACGATAAGGCTTAGGTTCAGCGATAGCTTCACCCTAAGCCTCGTCCCAACTCGGTGAACAGCTTTCGAAGTCTCCAACAGTTCTGACTCTCAACAATTAATCAAGTACTGCGAGTAGCTATTCGAGGATCGTGTCCTAGGCAAGAGCTATGCACAGACCCTTTCCTAGACATGGCAACGCGTATTCTTTACACAGGGTAGGATCTTACCTACGCCGCTCAACTCTACGAACATCAACGGTTTTCCATCCATCGACGATCCGAAGAACCTTGCCCTCAACCTTCGTAGCGATATAGCGATGAATCTATGCACCCGCTCGTCTGCAACGATTGTCTTGATCAACGGTTTTCCG
>JAMOOB010000446.1 GCA_027066265.1 Desulfurococcales archaeon | reverse complement strand
GTCTCTAGGGCCGAAGGTCGCGTTTATCCTAGCGGGGGTATAGACGTAGCCGAAGATGTTGGGACCCAGCACCCTCATGCCGTACTTATGGGCTATCTCAACGATCTTCTCCTCGAGCTCTACATTCCCAACCTCCTTGAATCCAGAGCTTATCACTACGGCGAACTTAGCTCCTGCCTTGCCAGCATCCTCAATGACCTCAGGTACCTTGGGTGCAGGAACTGAGACCACTACGACGTCTACTGGCTCGGGGATTGCCGATACCTTTGGGTAGCACTTGAGCCCTAGGATCTCGTCGGCTTTCGGATTCACTGGGTAGATCTTGCCCTTGAATCCGTACTCGATGAGGTTCTTGAGCAGCATGTAGCCGATCTTGCCAGGGTGCCTAGAAGCTCCGACTATCGCTATGGAGTCTGGATAGAATAGTTTTCTGAGGTCTGCCAACTCGATCATCACCCCAGTAGGATTCTAGCATCCGCTATTTTAGCACCTTTGCCCCTCTCGTACACCATAATCGGATTGAGGTCTAGGTCCTGGACATCCTCTAGCTTCATCATGAGCTCTGAAGTCTTCCTAAGTATGTCCTTAATGGCGTCTACATCCCTAGGTGGTTCACCTCTGTATCCTTCTAGTATCCTGTAGCTCTTGATTTCGCGAATCATCGTCTCAATATCTTCGCTTGCTAGGGGTGCGATCCTAAAGCTAACGTCTTTGAGTACTTCTACGAATATGCCTCCTAAGCCGAACATTATCACTGAGCCGAACGTAGCATCCCTAGTTGCACCAACGATGACCTCTATGTACCCTGGCTCAGCCATTTTCTGCACGAGAACTCCTTCTACTCGAGCGCTAGGAGCGTGCTTCCTAACGTTCTCCATAATCCTCTTGAACGCTTCCTTAGCTCCGCTAGAGGTCTCGATACCTACGATTACTCCCCCCACATCGCTCTTGTGGCTTATGTCTGGGCTAACTACCTTTAGCACTACGGGGTACCCGATCTTCTCGGCTATCTCAGCAGCTTCATCCTCGTTCTGGGCGAGACCGTGCCTAGGTACGGGTAGGCCAAAGTGGGCGCATACTGCGTAAACT
>JAMOOB010000445.1 GCA_027066265.1 Desulfurococcales archaeon | reverse complement strand
ATCTCCGGTATCTTTACGGCTATAACCGCTTTCCTTTCCTCTGGTTTCCATAGCGCTACATGCATGTAGTAAACATTGCCTTGCTCATCGCGTACGTATATCCTCGATGGATCTACGTCCCACATACCGAAGGTGCTGCTATCTAGCGTGATCAAAGCAACGATGTTTCTCAGCGTTGATGAACCTACGTTCTTCAGCACAACCTTGGTTACAGCTCTAGTCCGTCTAGGTTCGAATGGATATGAATACACCTTGTTGCTGAACCGCTTAGCTATACCTAGATAGAGATCCTCTACATCATGTACATAGATAACCCTTGCACTACTTCCACTAGCCGAGCTATCCATGTATAGATGGACGTTCACAGTATCCTCGATATCTACGTACCTAGCATCCGATACCTCGAGAGCAGATGCATCGACAAATCCTCCTCTCTGTATAAGCTCTATGTTGCTCCTCATCACCGCTACGTTAACAGCTCTCTCGATCCCGAGACCGATGATCCAGCTAGCGTAGGATCCTCGTAGAGTCTCTACGCTGATTGAAGTATCTAGAACTGTAACACCACCTCTCTTCGTATAGCCTACGTCGTGTATCCATAGACCGCTCCAACCATACGAACCTCCGTACCTAGCGATCATCGTGCTACTCTCTATCTTCACCCATTCTCCAATACCGTGGATCTCTCCAAGACCGAGAGAAACGTTCTCGACATCAATACTCGTATCGTTGATCAGTACCCAGCTACCTACATCGCCGATATGTATACCTCTGTCACCAGCATCGCTAGCGATACTTCTAAACACAGAGCTTTGGATCTCGGTAAAGTTCTTAACGCTATGGATCCAAACAACATCGTATTCAACACCAGAGATATTGAGAACCGTGTCTAGGATCCTTACATAGCCATAGGGATAAGCTTCGAAACCAACGTGATACACCTCGATACCATCATCGTAAGCTCTGCCGTAGATCATCAGCCTGCTCTCTAGGATCTCGACGTATCTACCGATATCCTCGATGTGTAGAACATCTACACCAACATCTTTTGCACCATGTACATACACGCCCTTCATAACCACATCGCTGAACACCTT
>JAMOOB010000444.1 GCA_027066265.1 Desulfurococcales archaeon | reverse complement strand
CCGGCCTAACGTCTAGAGCTTCGCAATCGAATACGCGTTCAGCTCTCTCAATCTCTCTACATAGAATGCGTATCAGCGATCTAAGATCTTCTAAAGCTTCACTAACCTCGAATTCCTTAGTAGGTAAAGCTCTTCGTAGCGAACCTAGGGGTTGGAAAACGATCCTCATACCGCTTACACTGAGGATGTCTGAGCTTCTTGACGTTTCCTAAGCTTAACTAGGTGCGTTATGTATCCAGCGATCTGGTTCCTCAACTTCTTCGAAGGCGTTATGAGTATCTTCTTAAGCACTTCCTTGTTGTGCTCGAAATCTTCGTTGAATAGCTGTGGATACATAGCCAACAGCTTCCTCGCAGTCCTCTTCACGAGACCTATCCTAACCTTGCCCACGCACAATCCCCACGAGCTCATCGATAGAGAGCTCTATAAGCCTTGATGAGGTTAGTACGATGAAAGCTTATATAGAACCCCTCTCTATCACACGCTGGGTGATGTGGTATGGCGGCTACTACTACCCCCACCTACGAACCAACCGGGATCCCGGTAATCATACTGAAGGAAGGAACTACGAGGACTGCTGGCAGGGATGCTCTCAGATCCAACATGATGGCTGCGATAACCGTTGCCGAGATCATCAAGACTACCTACGGACCTCGTGGAATGGATAAGATGCTCGTCGATGCTCTAGGAGACATCACGATAACCAACGACGGTGCCACGATTCTCGACAAGATGGAGGTTCAGCATCCAGCAGCTAAAATGTTGGTACAGGTAGCTAAGGGTCAGGACGAGGAAGCTGGAGATGGTACTAAGACCGCTGTCATATTTGCTGGAGAGCTTCTGAAGAATGCTGAGGAACTGCTCGAGAAGGATGTGCATCCGACGATCATCGTTGCTGGATACAAGAAGGCTCTAGAGTACGCAACGAAGGTAGCTCACGAAATCGCCGAGACCGTGAATATCGAGGATCCGTCCTCGGACGAGATCCTGAAGAAGGTTGCTAAATCCGCCCTAACTAGCAAGGCTGTACACGGTGCTAGGGACTACCTGGCGGATCTCGTTGTGAAGGCTGTTAGACAGATCGCTGAGAAGCGTGGAGATAGATGGTACGTAGACCTAGATAATGTACAGATAATCAAGAAGCACGGTGGAAGCCTACTAGACTCGATGCTTGTCTACGGTATTGTTCTTGATAAGGAGGTTGTGCATCCTGCTATGCCTAGAAGGGTTGAGAATGCTAAGATTGCTTTGCTAGACTGTCCACTCGAAATCGAGAAACCGGAGATCGATGCAGAGATCAGGATAAACGATCCGCTACAGATGAGAAGGTTCCTCGAAGAGAAGGAGAACATACTGCGCGACATGGTTGAGAAGATTGCTGGTGTTGGTGCTAACGTTGTTATTTGTCAGAAAGGTATCGACGACGTAGCGCAACACTACCTAGCAAAGAAAGGAATCATGGCCGTGAGAAGAGTCAAGAGAAGCGACATGGAGAAACTAGAGAAAGCAACCGGAGGAAGAATTGTAACCAGCATCCGAGACCTAACCGAGAAGGATCTAGGATACTGTGAACTCGTTGAGGAGCGTAGAGTCGGCAACGACAAGATGGTGTTCGTAGAGCGCTGTAAGAACCCGAAGGCTGTCACGATACTACTGCGTGGAGCAAACGACATGCTACTAGATGAGGTAGAGAGAAGCATTAACGATGCACTACACGCCGTGAGGAACATCTTAAGAGATCCGAAGATTGTGCCAGGAGGTGGCGCTGTCGAGATCGAGCTAGCTCTAAGACTTAGGAAGTACGCAGAAACCATCAGCGGACGCGAACAGCTCGCTGTCCTAGCCTTCGCAGAAGCTCTCGAAGAGATACCAGCGATACTCGCACAGACCGCTGGTATGGATACGCTCCAGACGATTATGGATCTAAGGAAGCTACACTCTGAGGGTAAGATTGCTGCTGGTATCGATGTACTCAACGGCAAGATTGCCGAAGACATGTTTGCTATCAACGTTGTAGAACCTGTAATAGTGAAGAAGCAGGTGATAAAGAGCGCAACTGAGGCTGCCACGACGATACTGAAGATCGACGACGTAATTGCTGCTGCACCAAAGAAGGAGGAAGAAAAGAAGGAGAAGAAGAAGGAGGAAGAGGAAGAAGAGGAGAAGACTTCGTCCTTCTAAAAGCTTTGAATTCAAAAGCTTTTTATCTCGACTCACGTCGCTTTTCTCGCCTCTTGTTAGGTGGGATCAGAATGGAGTCTGCAACGAAGGTTTCATATCCTCGCATTGCTCGTTCGATAGACGAGATAGTGATTGGACCCAAAAGACTTACTAAATACGAACGTGCTAGGATCATCGCCGCACGTGCACTGCAGCTAGCCATGGGTGCACCTCCACTAATAGACGTGTCTAAGCTCGAAGTCAAGGATCCCGTGATAATAGCAGAGCTAGAACTAGAGAACGGTGTTCTACCTATACTTATAAAGCGTGAGAAACCTAATGGCGAGTACCAGCTGATACCCGTGAAGATATTAGTTGAACATGAACGTCCTAAGAAGGAACGAGTTCAACAATTGATACGAACTCTATTCAAGAGTTAGGCATCGACCCTAAACGTCAGCTATTTGTTTAACTCGATACGTGGGAAGCACTGTTGCCTATGCACATAGCACTGCCATCCAGCTACGTACTAGTTATAGCGGAGAAGCCTCGCGCTGCCGAGAAGATAGCTCGAGCATTAGGTTCCTCTACTGCTAGGAAGATCTATGTTTCTCGCGTACCTGTATGGATTGTTAAGTGGATGGGTCGTGATTACGTGATTTCTTCGGCTGCCGGTCATCTCTACACACTACACAGCGATACGAAGGGTTACCCGGTATTCGATTGTAGATGGGTTCCTCGGTACCTCGTAGACGAAGATGCTAAACACACCAAGAGATTTTTGGAAGTTCTCGAGAAGCTTTGTCGCAACGCTTATCTATACATAAACGCTTGCGATTACGATATCGAAGGCTCGCTCATTGGGTATCTAATAATAGCATTCCTAGGAGATCCCCGAAGAGCGTTCCGAGCAAAGTTCTCGAGCTTAACACCGGCAGAGATACTGAATGCGTTCAGAAACCTGTCAAGACTAGATTTAGAGATGGTTGAAGCAGGTGAGTGTAGACACATCCTTGATTGGTGGTGGGGCATAAACGTTTCGCGAGCCCTCATGGATCTCTATGCAAAGTTTGACAAACCAATTGTTCTAAGCGCTGGGCGTGTCCAAACACCAACACTTGCTCACGCTGTCGAGGTCACCCTAAGTCGAGCCCTTCACGTTCCGGAACCCTTGATCGTACCTCTCATATACGTCGATATTGCAGGATCGCAGTACTTACTTACGAACCTAGATGAACCGTTTAGATCGCGGAAGGAAGCTGAGGAATATCTACGTCTCGTTAGATCGAGACCCATAGCAACAATAGAACGTGTAGAGGTTAAGGAGGAGATCGTGCCACCTCCACCACCCTTCAATCTACCCGATCTACAGTACGAAGCGTATAGAATACACAGGATCTCGCCGTATAGAACACAGCAGATCGCGGAAGATCTATACCTAGACGCCCTCATTAGCTACCCGAGAACCAATAGCCAAAGACTACCGCCAACTCTCAACAATCGTGCAATACTTGAAAAACTAAAGAGAGCTCCTCAGTATCGTGATCTAGTAGAAACCCTTCTTGCAGAATGTCGAGGAGTTTTAAAACCTCACAACGGTCCGAAAGAAGATCCTGCACATCCAGCAATCCATCCAACGGGCGAGCTTCCTGAAAAAACTCTACCATCACATCATAGGAAGATATACGATCTCATTGTTCGTAGATACCTAGCCACCTTCGCATCCCCAGCTCGTCTTAAGCACGTCAAGGTGTTTCTCGATGTGCACGGAAGAAGGTATCTACTCGAAGGTATCTGGATCGTGCAACTGGGCTGGTATAGGTACTACCCATTCTCTAAGCCTAAGGAAAGAGAACTTCCGCTAAACCTAATCAAAACACTACGAACTTTACCCATCGCCAAAGCAACGCTTAGACTCACCTTCACATCACCGCCACCCGCAATCACGCGTTATAGCTTACTGAAATGGATGGAAGAGCAGGGTATAGGTACCGAAAGTACTCGAGCCGAAATCATAGAGACCCTATATCGTAGGAAGTACATTGTTCGTAGAGAGAAGAGTGCTGAGGCAAGCGATCTAGGTATAGCCATAGTAAACATTCTGAAGAAATACGTGCCGGAGTTAACTAGTGTTGATCTTACGAGGAAATTCGAGGAATACTTAGAGCAGATTCGCCAACGTAGATTACGTTGCGTAGAGGTACTTAACGAAGCCAAAGCATTGCTTACCAACTACTTGGAGAGACTTAAGAGCATGAGTAACGTAATAGCTAAAGAATTTGGTATGTACATCGAGTCCTCTAGAAACACTCCACCATGTCGTATATGCAAGAGAATTGCATACAAGGATGGTTTCTGCGTCTTTCATTACGAAGCGTATAAGCGTATCCTTGAGAAAGCTCCTATGTGGCGAAGTGCCGGATATGAATGGCGCGAGTATTTGAAAAAACTTGTTTCGCTCAAGAAAAGCGGTAGATTTGTTAGAGAGGTAGCGGAGTATCTTCTTCGATCTTTCACTACGATATCCATAGGCCGACGATCTTTATAGGCATGTTCCAGATCTCAACAACTTTGCCGACAATGCGATCGAGCGTTATTCCTCTACATAGCTTCAATACTTCCATAAGATTCGTACCTTTATAAACACCCTCTACGACAGCTTCAGATCGATCTGGGCATCTAATACTCGTCCGGCTCACGATATCGTAGGGATCCAACGTGGGTTTGTTATCGCCCTTGGTTACGTAGAGCTCTGTACCATTGCATCGTATTATAGCTACGACTCGGTGGACCACGAACTGATTCTCATCGTTTAGGAACACTATTACATCGCCTACGTTAATGCTCGAGAAGTACATTGGATCTATGAACACTATGTCTCCTTCTTCAAGCAGTGGATACATACTGATACCTTTGACTACGGCGAGGATCGGTCGATGGAATACATTGTTTGATATATTCGACAGTAGCAACAGTAGCAATACGAAGATTATTAAACAGTCAAAGAGATTGTTAAGAACGTGTTCTAGTTTGTGTATCGTCTTACTCTTCACTAAGGATCTCCTCTATGCTTAGCTCTATTACCTTACCCTCACGCTTTGGTGGAGGCGAGACATCGAATTTCCTTGCACTACCTTCTACCTCAACTTCTTCTCCTCCTACCTTAATCTTCGATACCACACCTCTCCATCTATGACCACAGTTAGGACAAACAAATATACCCATTATCGTTACAGTGATCCTACCCTTACGATCTGGTATCGGTGCCGTTAGCTGCCAAGTCTTTTCAGGTTCCTTAACGATAGCTCCACATTTCGGACACGTGAATCGCGCATTCATGAACTTCACCTAGTGGGGTTCCAGCATCTAGAGCTTTATCTCTTCAACCTCCGAGTTAGGAAGAGGGATCTACATGAATTTCGAGGAATTCGTAATAAAGTTCGTGGATGCATTACAGGTGCTAGATTCTCGTGGTGACCCCACGGTAGAGGTAGTCGTCGTTACGAAGGGTGGAGGTATCGGTCGTGCAATAGCTCCTGCGGGCGCATCTAAGGGTAAGTACGAAGCTATCGAGTTAAGAGATGGCGATCCCAAGAAGTTCTTAGGGAAAAGCGTTCTGAAAGCTGTTGACAACGTTAGAAGATACCTAGGACCTGCAATCATCGGTATGGATTCCCGAAAGCAGCGAGATATCGATAGAGTTCTACGCGAAGTGGATGGAACCCCCAACAAGTCTAGGATGGGAGCCAACGCTATGATCGCAACGAGCATGGCTGTAGCTAAGGCTGCCGCCGAAACAGCACGCATCCCGCTCTTCCAGTACTTGGGAGGGGCGAAGGCTCGCATTCTACCCATACCAATGCTCAACATAATCAACGGAGGAGCACACGCTGGTAACGAACTGGCTGTACAAGAATTCCTAATAGTACCACTGAATTTCGATTCGTTTTCTGAAGCTCTTAGAGCATCCGTAGAGGTATACAAGCACCTTAAGAGCTATCTGAAGGAAACGTATGGAGCAAGCGCTGTAAACGTCGGTGACGAAGGCGGGTTC
>JAMOOB010000443.1 GCA_027066265.1 Desulfurococcales archaeon | reverse complement strand
GAAACCCGTTCCTAGACCAACGATCCAGTACTCACCCAACAACGGCTTGTTTCCATCCTTTACAGTGCTACGAAGAAGCACTTCAAACCAATAGCTAGGGGATGTAAAGATCGTGTTCATGCTCGATCCATGCACTTCAACGAAGTTGGGTAAATAGCGCTCTACCACCGTGCGTGGAATACTTAGCATAGCTCTAGTCATGGTATCAACGCATCTTCTTCGGTTCGTTATCCATGAGCACGATGAGAATGCATAGTGCATACCATCGGGGGGTAGATGCAGCCTCAGGTACTTGAGGCTCGAGAGAAAAGGCTTCGAATAGATATCCCTGAGGAGATGTTGAAGAGCTATGATGAGGTGGTTAAGGTAGTAGCGATCCTGTGCCTAAACTCGAGCTCTTAGAGATCTCTAGAATCGGTAGGAACGATATGGAGCCGAGGATCGTAGTGACTAAGCTTCTTGGCATCGATACCGTGGTCGACCTCGACATAGATTTGAGGAGAAGGGATCTTTGTCAGAGTAAGAATGCTTAGGGGATTAAAGCTTGGGTTGTGGAAGTACTTCTAGCAATCGGCTGTACCAGAGCAGCGATGATCGATGTTGAGAAAGGTAGATCTCTAGCGTAGGTTTCGATAATATTGAGGACGGAGGTATCGATGATCGACCTATTCAGTGCAGTGATGACTTCCAGCCGTGAGCTGATCAATGATGAGGGACTCCGACACTGATAACAAACCATCGTCGGGAAGCGTAGCGACGTAGCGTTCTCCGAAGCAATCTCTACGCATCCCCTACTCTCAGCACTTTGCTGACTCGGGTAACGGTCGTGTTATCGTAGCTAGAGCGTCAATATCGAAAGCGATGAGTATTGGAACCTCCTCTACAGCGATCGATGATTGTGCAGGACTTGGTACGGATCTATCATCAGCCGAGCCCTTCCAGATCATCACTTTTCAGCGAGGGGAATGCTCATCACTTCGAAGTATACCGTATACGCTACGGCTTAAATCCATAGCGTATCGCTAGCAAGAGGATTCTCAATTCATCGACTCGCGACCATAGCTATCGATTGATTGCATGGATGTAGGGCCGTTGAAAGCGTTGTCTAAGCGATTCAATGTATTTATAGACTCTGGCACCGGTTCCTAGACACTAGGTAGCGATGCATGGACATCGTCTCGAAGCTCAAGAACTTCGATTGGGATCGTCATGGCGTGCTCTACGCCGTACTCTTTGGTTCTGCTCTTCGTAGCAACAGCTTCGAGGATATCGACATAGCCGTATTCTTCGAACGGAACCCTAGCATAGATCAGATCCATTCACTCGTTAGGGATCTCGCTGATTTTCTCGAGGTATCGGATGATCGTATAGATCTCGTAGTGCTTAACCGTAGCGATACTCCATGTGTAGTGATAGAGGAAGCCCTTGGCAAGGGTAAGCTCGTCTACTGTAGGGATAACGAGCTATGTCTCGACGACATAGTTAAGAAGTTGGAGATATGCTGGGATTTCGAGATATCCTACAGAAAGCTGAACCTACTCGAGGTAGCGATAGAAGCGGTGAAGAGAAGGTGGGGGTTCTCCGAAGGCTCCTGGAAGTGATAGTAGACATCACCCATAGGCTGGATGTAGAGGTCGAGAAAGGTTACGATCTTGCTGTATGGGGAGAACAGATGAAGTTCCTTCACGCACTACAGATACAGTCCCAGGCATTGATAGATCTCGTACTTAGAGGAAGTAGCGCTCTAGGGCACCCACCATCGACACCCGTAGATGCAGCCAGATACTTGGTAGAGATGAACATCATGACGAGAGAGGATCTGGATTTCTTTAGGAAAGTGCTAGGGTTTAGGAACGTAGTAGTTCATGAATACGCATCGATAGATCTAGAGATCGTTGATAGGATTCTTAAGAATAGAGAGTACCGTAAGGTAATGATGTTGGCCGAAAAGATATTTAGAGAAATCGCGAAGAGAGGCGTCGATCCCTAGCATCAACGAATCATCAGCGGATAGCCGACGCTTCCTGTAGCTGCACGATTCTGCTAGATGTATACCCATGCAAAGAATTGAGCGTTGTGCACCATGTAGCCGAGCGATAGTGAATGAATAAGGAGATTCAATGTAGGAAAAGCGATGGATATGCTAAATACTTAGTTCGCCTTTCTCAACTGCTTCCAGCAACCTCTTCACTATCTTCACGGTGAGCTCTGGATCGGCGCGTCCTCTAGTCTTCTTCATGACTCCTCCAACGAGGAAGTTTATCGCTTTCGGATTCTTTAGAGCATCCTTCACAGCTTTCGGGTTCTCTCTAAACACTTCGAGGGCTATGGATTCCAGAAGCTTTTCATCGGTGATCTTAGAGATCTTCTGTTCCTCGATGAACTTCTCAACGTCTATGCCTTCGGCAACGACTTTAGGCATCAACTCCTTAGCCATTCTAACGGATATGAGTCCGCGATCCATTGCCTGTAGAAGCGATACTATTGATCGTGGGTTCCAGCTACGTTTCTTAGGATCTATGTTCAGCTCTTTGACCCATCTAAGGAAGTCCGTGATGAGCCAATCGGCAAGCTTCTTGTAATCGCTGTACATCTTGGCGCACTCTTCAAAGAGATCGGCTAGCCATTTACTTAGAACCAGTATGTTTGCACGATACTCATCGAGACCGTACTGCTTCGTGAATCTCTCGATTCTTGCATCTGGAAGCTCTGGCATCTTCCTCCGTATCTCTTCCAACCACTCCTTCGTAACGATTATGGGTGGTAGATCGGGATCGGGGAAGTAGCGGTAATCCTCTTCAAACTCCTTGCCTCTCACCGGCACCGTAACCTTCTTATGTGGATCCCAGTGCCTTACCTCCCTAAGCACCTTGCCACCGCTTTCGAGAACCTTGCGTTGTCTAAGGATTTCGTAGTTCAGAGCTTTCTCAACGTCTTTCATCGAACCTATGTTCTTGATCTCGACTCGTTCACCACCCTCTATCGAAACGTTTGCATCTACGCGGAACGCTCCTTCGATGGATGTATCCGTTACTCCGAGGTACTCGAGGATCGCCATGAGTTTCTCGACGAATGCTCTAGCCTCCTTCGGACTCTCCATATCTGGTTCGGTAACGATTTCTAGAAGAGCTACACCGCTACGGTTGTAGTCGACCATGCTGTAGGGGCTCGTAATCATGGATCCCGTGGGGTAGGTAAGCCTACCAGGATCCTCTTCGATGTTGATCCTTCGAATCCTCACGATCTTCTTAACGCCGTCCACGACTATGGTGAGGTACCCGTTCCTAGCGTAAGGAATCATTCCAGGTCCATCGTACTGTGAGATCTGGTAGTTCTTGGGTAGATCTGGGTAGAAGTAGTGCTTCCTAACGAATACGATCTTCGGAGCGATTTCGCAGTTCAGCGCTAGCGCAACCATCAGCGCTGCTTCAATCGCTTTCTTGTTTGGAACGGGTAGGACACCGGGTAGACCTAGACATACCGGGCATACGCACGTGTTTGGAGGTTTATCGTAGTAGTTGCTGGGCGTTGAGCAGAAGAGCTTTGATCTCAAACACGTGAGCTGAACGTGGATCTCCAAACCTATGCGAACCTTCATCTAATCACCTCGGAAACGAGGTTTGCGTAACCAAGAGATTCCTGAAGTTCTTTCCCTAGGTATAGCAGCGTAACTTCGTTGAGAGGTTTAGACATTGCTTGGAGACCTACCGGCAATCCGTTGTAGAATCCTATCGGTATCGAGATAGCGGGACACCCAATAAGGTTCGCTATAACCGTGTTTATGTCTGCCATGTACATCCGGAGGGGATCCGATACCAGTTCTCCTAGTCTAGGTGGTAGTATGGGCATGGTGGGGCTAACGACGATATCGAAACGCTTGTATAGACCATCGAAGTACTCCTTCAGCAGTCTTCGGAAGCGAAGAGCTTTGAGGTAGTACGCATCTCGATAACCCGCACTCAGGACGAAGGCTCCCAACGCGATTCTCTTCCTAACCTCGTAACCGAATCCCTTAGTCCTAACCTCGGTATATACATCGATCCAGCTCCTACCCTCGAACGAAGTCTTCAATCCGTAGCGAACGCCGTCGTACCTAGCTAGGTTAGAGCTCGCTTCAGCCATCGCAACGATGTAGTACGCTGCAACGATCTGGTCTCGGTAGGGTACTTCAACGTCTTCGCATTCGTGTCTAGAGCACAGCTTGTTCAATGCATCCTCGAATACCTTCCTAACGCCTTCCTCCGAAACCTCGACGAGACTCCTAAGCACTGCTATGCGTAGCCTAGGTTCTTCGTGCCATAATCGATTCAGTTCCTCTAAGTAGTTCGGAACGGCTACGGGTAGCGATGTTGCATCGCGTGGATCGAACCCTGCTATCACCTGTAGTAGGAGTGCTAGATCCTCGACACACCTAGCCATGGGACCGATCTGATCGAGACTACTCGCGTAGGCAATCAATCCAAAGCGGCTTACGAGTCCATACGTTGGTTTAAGACCGTAGGTAGCGGTGAAAGCAGCTGGATTCCTTATAGAGCCACCAGTATCGGATCCGAGAGCTAGCGTAGCTTCACCAGCTGCGAGCGCAGCTGCAGAACCTCCCGAAGATCCGCCGGGAACTCTCGATAGATCCCACGGATTCTTCGTAGGGAAGAACGCACTCGTCTCGGTCGTCGACCCCATGGCGAACTCGTCCATGTTGGTCTTGCCCAGTATCAGTGCTCCAGCACGCTTCAACCTCTCGATGACGGTAGCGTCGTAGGGAGGTACGTAGTTCTCGAGCATTCTAGATGCACACGTGGTTCGGATTCCACGCGTCGAGATGTTATCCTTGACGGCGACCAGTATCCCTGGAAGAACGTACGAATCTACGTTCTTTGCAATGCGTTGAGCTTCCTCGAGAAGCTCTTCCCTCGAACGAATCGTTATGAAAGCCTTCACCAGCGGTTCAACGCGTTGAATCCTATCGTACACCGAATCAACGTAGTCCACGATCTTCGAGGGATCGCTACGGAACAGCTCTACGAGTCTATACGCAGGTTGCCTAATCCAGTCCATCGCCATCACTCTACGACGGTTCTAGGAGCCTTCACGTAGCCTTCCCCAACGAGTTCGGCGTTCATCGCTAGGTCTTCGTGCTTCATCCACGGCTCCTCCGGTTCATCGTCGCGAACCCTACCCGGAACATCGTGAACGTAGAACAGAGGTTCGTAGCGTTCCAACTCCTTTACCTGGTCTAGAGCTCGGAAGAACTCTAAGATCTTGGGAAGTTCTTGAGCTAGCTTGGCACGTTCATCGGAGCTGAACTTGACTAGAACCAAGCGCTCTAGGTAATCTATAAGCTCCTCGACGTTCCTACTCATCACAGCGAAGCACACCCCTACCATGGGATGCGAACCCCCTAGAAATAGATCGTGGTGGTCTTCGATGAAGGTAGAGGAGCTCTACGAAGTTCTCAAACCGTATCTAGCGCGCGACTACATCGTGTGGCTAAGCGTTGAGGAAGCTAGGCAGTGGGGCATGAACTTGATATACTATACCCTGAGCGTAGAACCCGTGTTCAAGCTAGGGATACTAGCCTTCGAGTACCTCATGGTCAACGACGAGCTGATTCCCATAGCTCTACTACTGTTCTTGCCTCCGGGAAAGGAGCGCGAGATCTCTCTTCAGAAGTTAGAGGAGGTTCTCAAGCCTTTCGAAGGATACGTGTTTGGTGGAGGAGATGAGTACGGGATACTCGTGCCGGTAGACGAGGAGAGGATTGCTAGGATCTTCGACGAGGTGGTGCCGTTCATTTCTAGAGAGCTCGTAGGTAACGAGATCAAGCCTCTAGTCGATGGATGGTTCCTCGACATAGCGTTGTAGAGCTTTATCTATTCCACGATGCGCGACCGATCTCGTTCTCGTAGAGATTCAAAGATGTTCAGTTTCGACAACCCGAGCAGCGTATTAGGCTTTCAAGAAGCTAGGTACCGAGGGGTGCTGCAAAGCTTTGAGAAGGATAGTATTCGTAGTGAAGCGATGGCTCGACGAGGACGAGTTTGCGAAGGTTAAGATGTTCGCTAGGTATCTAGGCTACGAGAGAGGTGTTGGAGCGAAGTTCGAGCTAGATGTAAATAGACTTTCCTCGAATCTACGATCCGGTGCGATAGACGTAGACGATGTTCTGGGATTCCTAGAGGATTCCGATGTAGAGTTCGTAGAGGGATCGATAGACGACGTCAAGAAGGTTCTCGAGGATTCTATGCCTAAGA
>JAMOOB010000442.1 GCA_027066265.1 Desulfurococcales archaeon | reverse complement strand
AGAGCCATGGCTAGGTCCACCAAGAGGAAGAGGAAGACTCGGAGAGTGCAGTACGAACCTCGCCTAGTCGTGGTTAAGGTACTGAGCAACGACTTCCTGAGGACTCTCGTGCAGATAGTTTGCGGTAGCTCGCTACCGTTGTCGAGTGGTAGGATAGCTAAGGAGATCTCTAGAATTCTTGGTAGAGAGTATAGCCATGCATACGTATCGACGTACTTGAAACGCCTTGAAAAATGGGGCGTGGTGAGGCCGTACCGCGATCCAACGAATGGAAGGCTTCTATGGTGGTGCGCCGATACGAAGACTGCAGAGATGATTGCGAACGAATTGAGGAAGCATGAAATCAAGCGACTTCTTGAGGTGATGAGCGGTGATGCGTAGGTACGCGAACAGATCTTCGAGAGAACGTGATCAGGAGGGAGAGCTGATTAGAGAACTCAAACGAATTGCTAACCGCTACACGCTGCAATACGCACTCTTATGGTACATCTTCCTCAAGCAGCGAGCAACGTTTCAGGAGCTCTACAGAGTCTACAACAAGATCTCGGGTAAAATCGTTCGAGAATCTACGGTGCGCAAGCAGCTACGGATGCTGGAACGTAAAGGACTCGTCGAGCGGATCGGAGATCGCTACGCAGCGCTAGTAGATCCGAGGGAAGTCGTCGATCTCTTCGACGTTAGGCGTTCCAGGGCGGGGAAGATTGGTGCTGCGATTCGACACATGAAGATCGAGAGCAAGTCCGAGACCAGGGTTCCTTCGGGGCTAGCTCACTACGTTAGGCAGGTACTAGAGGAATCGCGGAGATTGATTGGGCGAGGTAAGCGTGCTGCTGCACTTGATCTACTGGTTCACACGTTATTGCCGATTCGAGAGAATGGAGTGCTGTGGCTATGGTGTGGCGATCTGTTCGTTTACTACGAACCCAAGGTAAAGCAGTTCAGAGCGATAAGATCGGAAGAAGTAGCGAAACTGTTGAAAAAGCTAGGGTTCTCGGAAGGAATCATGATTCTACACGTTCTTGGACACGACGTATCTAGGAAAGCTATTCGTAGAATCTTCAGCAGAGGTCCATACAGCTGGCCGTGGGCTAGGAGCATCGCCTAC
>JAMOOB010000441.1 GCA_027066265.1 Desulfurococcales archaeon | reverse complement strand
GCATTGAAGTGGTAGATCGCTACCGGTGCTGCAAGTCGATACGGACGCACAATCACCACGCCGGTCACCATAACCGTTAGACCGAAGCTGAAGTCCGTGACAAACACCTCGACGCGGCACTTTCTTACGATCTCGCTCAGCTGCGCCGATGCACGGTACCAGTATTTCCAGTCATCCAGCTGCTCAAATCCAGCAGATTCGAGCTCCTCGTACCTCGATGCAAGGAACTGAGCAATCACGTTAAGATCGATCACGGATCCCATCCCCGCAACCCCCATCCTTGGAGAGGGGTATAAAAAACGTTCTAGAGCCTCATACATCGACCTCTACGAACCTCGCTTCATCGATTTCGCGAGGCTTGGAAGGTACGTACATCACCTCGAGATAGTCGTAGCTACCGAACACCAGCCTAGGACACCTGATGCCAGCTAGCCTAGCAACCTTCCTACCGTACCTAGCAAAGATATCTATCGCCTCATCATCGCTCACAGCCCTATCGATCCTGGTGAAGAGGTTCTCAAGAGCCTGAAGCACCTTCGGATCGTATGCACGCTCGCTGCACAGCTCAAGCTCTTCGCTAAGCGTGTTGATGTACAGCTTCAGGTACGGAACATCCACGTTTCTACGCACGAACTCGCGGTAGAGACCACCCAACCACCAATGGATCCGGACGCACCTCATGCCCGACCCCACCCCCCACTACTCGGAGGGGGTATAAAAAGCGTTCAAGAGCGAGGTCTGAGAACCACCTCGACCTCAGACCACAGATCGTTAACATCGAACAGCCTCACAGCACACCCAAATCCAAGATCCCTAGCAAGACGCCTGAACCTCCTCAACACCATCCTCGCACCATTAACGAACCTACGGCTATCGCTCGCAAACACCACATCGATGTAATCGGCGGTGCTTCCTAAGGAGCTCGACGTTTATCCTCCTAGCCTGGGGGGTCTTCACCGACCCCACCCCCCACTACTCGGAGGGGGTATAAAAAGCGTACTCATTCCTCGAGAAGATCGATCGCCTGCTCAATAACGCTGTACGGATCATCGCCCAGCTCAACAGCTTCGAGAACCTCTTCATACACCCAATCATCCTCGTTCAT
>JAMOOB010000440.1 GCA_027066265.1 Desulfurococcales archaeon | reverse complement strand
TGAAGACGAAGCGTTGTGCTTACCATACTCTTGCTCTTAGAGGAACGCTACTCTTATCCATGAACGATATCGAGAACGCTACTCTAGGCGTCTACGCATACAGACTTTACGTAAATAAATACCGACGTATTTTTCCACTGCACCACGAACCCGAATCCGACAAGATCCTGCAAGCACTAGAAAACGGTAGGAAGAAGCTCATCGAGAAGCTTCGCGAAGATCTAGAGCTTTCGAAACCGTTCAACGATCTGGATAGCAATGGTCTCTACCTAACGCTCATGAAGTCGATAGCTCTAGTAGAACTCTTGGATAGACCGTGCAGACACATCGACCAAGCCAAGAAAATACTCTTTGGACTGCGTAACTATGTTGAACACGATCAAGAAGTTCCACGAAAGCTTTTCGACAACGCTTTGAAGCTGTTAATCGCGGTGGTAGATCAATGCCTAGAGACCCCATCGCAAGTCTTCTCAACAATCTGAACGAACACATAAACAAGGTCTACAACCATGGACTGTACCCACCCGACGCCGTAGACCATTGGTCTAGGGAGATCGTGAACTACATCAATCAAATCGATAGGAAGCTGCGGTACGTACCCATAGATCGGAAACACATCGATAGAATGACCGAGAAATGCGATGAGATCTCAAACCTAGTTGAGAACGTTGTAGAGCCTTTCATCTTCTAGAAAAACTAAAGAAAATCCTCAAACACTTCACATAGCCACTGTAAGGAATCTCGCATTCTTGGTTTATCGAGGAAAGAATTCATCGAACTCTCAACACAAGCTCTAGATCTACGTAGTCAGCATCGATTCCATGCAGATCTTCTAGTGTTGAGACAGTGATCGTTGACGACTATGCATTTCAAGTAATTGATTCTGGACGTGTTGGGGTGTTTACATGCATCGTGCTGAGCAGCTACGTTCTGTTGCGGTTCTTCTCGGCGATGATCTTCTTTGCTATGGTGGTGTAGTAGGGTAGCTGTGGTTTGGCTATGGGTTTCTCGGTGAGGGTGTAGTAAGCGATGTTGTTCTCGACGAGTTGGTCTAGTATCAAGAGCTCTTTCGAGGGTTGCGAAGGATCGATCTCCTTCGGTAGATCGGCTAGG
>JAMOOB010000439.1 GCA_027066265.1 Desulfurococcales archaeon | reverse complement strand
AGAACACGGAATATTCGACCCGAAGAAGCTCGAGATAAGAAAGATGGAGATGGTGACCGATTTTTAAAAACTCACTTCTTTCTACCCGTACGCCTAGCGGCGATAAGACCGACCTTACGTCCGGGAGGAGCGGAGCGGGCCGTGGTCTTGGGCTTATGCGTGGAACCTCCGAACGGATGGTCTACAGGGTTCATAGCTACGCCACGTACGATGGGCCGATAGCGGCCTTTAGAATGAGCGATATAGAACGCCTTCCCTGCCTTTAGTAGAGGCTTCTCCGTGCGCTTACCTCCAGCGGCTACACCTATGATCGCGCGAGCGTTTCCGGGGACGGTAACGATCTTCTTGCTCGGGAGCTCTACCATTACCTTACCGTCGGGTAAATGCTGAGACACGATAGCGTAAGCACCGGACGCCCTAGCGAAGGCCCCTCCTTGCCCGTAGTACTTCTCCACGTTATATACGATCGCTCCGTCGGGTATGTCCTTAAGGAATAATATGTTCCCTATGTTTACCTTCGCTCCCTCTCCGATCTCTATCTTTTGTCCTACGTACATACCCTCCGCAGCTACTATGTAGAAATCGCGCTCTACGGTCCTAATAAGAGCTAGCGGCGCTCCACGTCCGGGGTCGTGTACTAGATCTACTACCTCTCCTATAAGATAAGGTCTCTCGAACGGGGGTATTTTAGCTGGAGCTACGCGCTTATGGGTGTTCGCGGTGAACGTGGGGCTACCACGACCGCGACGCTGTACGCGAATCCTCTTACCCATATACTCTCACCTCATAATATGCCGAGATCCTCGGCTATCTTCGTTGCGTCGAATTCCTCAGATAGCTTTACGTAAGCTTTCTTCTCTCCCTTCGGAGTGCGTAGCGTGTTTACCTTTACGACCTTAACGTTTAGCGTGTTCTCGAAGGCCTCCTTAATTTCTCTTTTCGTTACCTCCGGCTTCACGATCACGGTAAGCTTGTTCTCCTCCAGCATTCTCAATGCCTTTTCCGTCTTCACGAAGCGTATTACGATATCCCGAAGCCTAGGCATTACATGAGCCGAATAAAAGGGGTTTTATGATTTCATGAGGTACAAAAACTTCGAATGTTCAGGTATACCT
>JAMOOB010000438.1 GCA_027066265.1 Desulfurococcales archaeon | reverse complement strand
AATCGATAGCGTTGAGAGGAACTTGGGTAGCACGCCATCGATTGCGAGTGCATAACCTCTCCTAGCGTTCGATAGTATGCATGCTGCGAGGCACCCCATCATCGATACGAATGCTCCGCAGTAGATAATCGTAGCCAAAGCTTCTCCGCCAACAGCCTTTGCAGCTTCGTACAAAGGAGCCTTAGCATTCGCTAGGATAGTCCATGGAAGTGCTGCGAGAGCTGCTCCGCTAACTGCTAGGTATAGCACCGTTACTACTACCATGCTTACGAGGATCGCCGTATATACGTAGCTAGACTTCTTCACTTCCTTGGTTGGGGTAGAAGCTGATTCGAAGCCTAGGTAAGCCCATAGAGTAGCTGCAACTGCGTAGAACAGATCCTTCCTCTCATCGATTCCGAGATCGTTCTGCGCAACGTTGGGCAACGATCCGAGAACTGCCTTGATCGCTACGAAAGCGCTGAAGATTACGAGAGGCACTATCTTCGAGATCGTGAGGATCGTATTGATTTTTCCACCAACCTTAACCCCTACGATGTTGATGAGGGTCAGACTCCATATCACAGCCGCGGCAACTATGATCTCCGCGAGTATGTTGTTCGTTGACACGACGTATCGACTAACTCCTCGTGCTATCGCTGCAATGATGTAGATGTACGCAACCCACATCAATACACCCGCAACAGCACCTACGATCGGTCCAAGACCTCTAGCAACGTAGATGCAGTCACCACCAGTCTCGCTAACAATCCTGCTACACATCACGTAGGCAATAGCTATGGGGACACCATCAATGCAGAGAGAATCCACGCCAGAATCGCATTCGTAGGCCCTGCCTTAGCCGCTTCACCAACCACGATATATATGCCAGAACCAATTATCGATCCAACGCTTAGAGCTACGACGTCTAGAAGACCTAGCTCTCTCCTAAACCTTCATACTCAACGAGGTGAACCAAATCACCTCACCGAGCGGAGCACCCGGCAGAGGTCCTCCCCGAAAGTCTTGATTGCCGATCCTTAATGCACTGCAATCCCTTCGTAGCACGAAATCACTGCGTGAGTATCTATTCAAAGCATTGATACGACACGACCAGCGCTATCGATGCTGTGCTCTTCGTTGAAGTGAGTTTGGTAAACACATCTCGAAGAGTTAGTCTAGGTACCTACACACCACTACAATGGATACCATTGCAACGATCAGTATCGGAACGTAGAATGCTAGCAATGTAAGTGATAACGATACCCCGTCTAGGGGTAGACGAGCAGCACCGAAAGCATCGTACAGCATTCCTATCGTTATTGAACCAACGACGCTACCGATATTGTTAGCTGCATTAACGTAGCCTACTCCTCGAGGACCCAACCTCGATACCGCTATCCTTCTAGAGATGGATATGCTTGCACGCGATATGGATAGGAGAAGAGTTAGAGCTATAGCCATGGCGTACACCACATCGATTAATGCCGCTACCACCCCGCTCACCATCAGCACGGCTACGATCATCAAGGATAGTTTCTCCGATAATCGATCTGCCACCATGCTAAGGATGAGCCCGATTATCGTGGCTACCAACATCGCCGTAGCTAGCATAGCGGTTACGCTGCTCTTGCTCATCGAAAACACCTCCTTTACGTAGATGTAGACAACTTCGCTTACTGGAAACGAGATTGCTAAAGATATCGAGAACGAGAACAACATTATAGATAGAGCCAAGCCTAGGCTACCCCTCGATGAAATTCCTTCCTTTTTCCGAGGCTCTACGTAGGGCATCAAAAGAGCTAACAAAGCTGCTGCCACGAACGTTAGCGAAGAGATCGCTAGGGATAGCTTCGTTGGATCTACGCTCACAGCACTCAGACAGCTGTAGACGTAGTTAGCTAGCGCTATTCCCATCGATCCTACGGCGAAGTATATCGAGTAGAGCGTAGCACGCAGATTTCGAGGCGCAGCTTCTCCCAAGACAACCTGTATCGTCACCCACGCAAGGCCATTGAGAATCCCTTGAACGGCGCGTAGGAGTATCATCGACGCAACGTCTCTTACATACATGTATACCAGCGCTACAACAGCGTTAGCAACGAAGCAAGTTGCAGGGAGGAGCTTCGCAATCGATCTATATCTATATACCCAGCCCGCGACGATGGACGAGATCGCTCGTGCAATCATGAAGGACGCTGTAAGCAGCCCTATGTCGAGAGCGCTCGCATGAAGGATTTCGCGTGCATAGAACGAGATTGCTGGGTGCTGAATTCTGAACGCTAACGTGCCTAGCAATGCTAGCGCTATGCATATGGGTATAGGATTCCTAAGCAAAGCAGCACCTGGCTTTTACCCCTCGCAGCACTCCTATTATAGGGCTTATCAGACCCGGTGGATATCATCATGAACCTCAGGTTGGGCGCTTCATCACCGTAGCACTAGCTGATTAGAGGGGTTATAGACTCGTTACGAGATAAGTAAGGGGATGGGTACATGGGTTGAGGGTTCTCGATAGCGCTAAGCTTTTCGAGAAGCTTGGCTACGACTACGTAGCATCGAGGGAGCCCGGCATAGAGCCTCCGAGAACCGATACAAGGTTCTGCGATATCCTTCCAGAGCTATGCCTCGACGAAGAACTGAAGAGTTTTGGAGAACAGAGACTCTACGAACATCAACTACGTTCTCTCGAAATACTCGAGAAAGGAATGAATCTCGTACTCTGTGCTGGTACGGGTTCTGGAAAGACGGAGGCTTGGGTTATGTATGCTCTTCGCAAAGCTTCTAAGAACGAGTTCAGATGCATAGCTGTATACCCAACACTTGCGCTAGCCAACGATCAGATACGTAGAATAACGCGTTATGCACAAGCCACCAACGTCAAGGTGTTTAAGCTCGATGCAGCTGTTCGAGAACAGTACGCGAAAGGTATGGGAATCCAGAGGCTTAGGATGGAGATCCAGAGCTCTAGGATCCTCATCACGAACCCTGCATTCCTTCTTCACGAAGTCAAGAAGTTGGTGGAAGATCCTCGCAAAGCTCTTCTCTATAGCTACTTTGCAAACCTTTCGATGATGGTCTTCGACGAGCTAGATTTCTACAGTCCTAGAAGCATCGCATTGATACTAGGAATGATAGAGCTCATCACGTCCTTCAGCCGAAAACCTCCGCAGATCGTGATCCTTACAGCAACGCTCGCTAACGCTGAGGATGTATGTAGGTATCTCGAAAAGGCTACGGGTAGACCATGCGAAGTAGTTGAAGGACGTGCTTTCCGTGTCGAGAACCGTCTATACGTAGTTCTAGGCAAGAACTTGAGGAACGTATGGCTCGAGATCTCGAAGTACCGCAGCATGGTTGCGTCTAGAAACGATGTCGACGACGAGATTCTTCGAGCATTCGAGGACTATGAGTACTTCAAGAAGTGCGTATACAAGGTACTGAACTATCTGAGAGCACTAGGAATAGAAGTTCCAAGCCCTGGCCTTGCACCCGAAGAAGTTATCGCTCACTACGTAAAGGACGAAGGTGTTACCCTAGTCTTTACCAAGAGCATTGCTAGAGCTGAAGAGCTTGCCAAGAGAGTTCAAGCAGAAGTAGAGCGCTTGTTTGGCAAGGAATACGCATCGATGGTAGCTACGCATCATCATCTCGTACCTAAGAGTGTTAGGGAAAGTATTGAGGAAGGAGCTAGAACAGGACGCATCAAGATAATCTTCAGTCCTAGAACCCTTACTCAGGGAATAGACATAGGTACGGTCGTGAGGGTTGTTCACATTGGTCTACCCGAGAACGTTAGAGAGTTCCTGCAACGCGAAGGTAGGAAAGGTAGGAGGAAGGAGATTCCATTCACTGAATCGATAATCTTCCCTGGATCTCGATGGGATTGGGAACTATTGATGAAGGGTGTAGAAGCTCTCAAGAAATGGTTATCGCTACCGCTAGAGATAACGATCGTCAATCCAGACAATAAGTACCTTGTGCTATTCAGAGCTTTAGCAAAACTGCTTTCTCCGTGGATCCCCAAGAACTTCGATGAACGAGAGATACAGGTTCTTAGGGAGGTAGGGGTAGTAAAGGGTTCGCACCACGATCTTAACAAAGCTAGGTGGATATGGGAACGCCTCAACTTCTACGAGTTCGGACCTCCATACGGAGTGAAGAGGTATCTCGAGGATTCTACTGGTGTAAGGCATCCACTCGAACCTATTGGTCACTGCGATCTCGTAGAGAGATTCCAGCCGGGATGCTTCGACATAGCGAACGATGCCATTGTCGTTGGTATGGATACCGGTAGGAGAAGTCGCGTAGTTAAGGCTGTTATCGAGGTACCTCTACGAAACCTCTACTCGAGAATGAACGATGCTATCGCTGAAGCTATCGAGGAGTATAGATACATAAAGCTTTCGTGGGGTGAAGAACCTTCGCTTCTCAAAGACATTGCGAGAGGCAAGATCTTTAGCTACGTTCACTGCGTTGTCTATCCACCCAAGAAGGGGTTCGGCGAACTCATCAAGGTGCCTAACCGAGTCGTGTGGATGGTTGTATCGGATCGACCAGTAGTGTTCCGTGTAGGCGATAGGAGCGTAGTTACCTACGCTAGGAAACCCGTCTACGTACCTACGAATACTGCAGGCGAGTATCGAGACTATACCTATGGGATCGTCGTCGAAACGAGCGAAGAGGAAGACGTTGCAATGCTTCGGCTAGGGCTAGCGATGCTCATGATAGTGCTGAGGAGAGTCTTCGGCATAGCTTTCGAGACCATCATGTACGGTGTCGAGAAGCTAGGCGAGAAGAAATTCATAGAGCTACACGAACCTGAAGCAGCTGGTCTTCTCGAGAAACTAGATTGGGTTCAGGTACGTAGAAGCATTGAGGAGTACCAACCCGACGACTTAGATTTCGTACTGCTACAGCTAGTTGACGAGATAGCCTACGTAGATATGCTTACGCGCGGCATTACGTGGGATCAGGTAAAACGTGTTGCAGCTAGAATCGTAGACTACGTTCTGCTACGCGAAAGGATTGCAGCAATCGTGCGCGGGAAGAAGATCTCTATTCCTAAGCCTAGCCGTGCAAACAAGATCCTGGCTCTCGATATCGCTACGATAACGATAGACGAGGATAGTCCAACACCCAAGGTATTGATGGCCGTAGCTACGTACGATGGTGAAGAGTGTAGATGCGTCCACGATCTCTACGTAAAGCTACCCTTTGCACCACCTCCACGTAGCTTAAGAGAACTCGAACGTGATGTTGAGGATCTTGTTGAGTACGAGAACTTTAGGTTAGTAGTCTCGAGTAGGCGATCCGTAGTCGAAGAGCTTAGTAAACTCAATTCTAGGATTCTACAGAGATACGCTGAGGAAGCGATAGACGTCACGGAGATGCTGAAATGCGTAGGCATAGATCCGCCATCGATAACACAACTCGTTCAATCCGTGGAGATAGAGGGTATCGAACGAATAGACGTTCCTTCGATAGACGAGATCCATAAGAGGATCTCGATAGAGCTCTCACGTAGTGAGAGCGAAGATGGTGTCACAGTACTTCGTGAACGTGTAGTGAGTCGCATACTGGAAACGCTCTGTCGATACGTATCGCAACGCGCTAAGGCTGTGTACATAGCTTACCTCGTTGCAGAAGAGCTTAGGAAGCACTCCGAAGGTTCTTCCCATTCGTAGCCAGTTCGTACGACTTATTAGCTCCCTCATGCTTAGTTTCGGCGGTCTAGGGATAGGGGTTGGAGATGAAGGTGTTCAAGACCGTAGGCACCGACTGTCCTCACGGGATATACGTCTATGATCGTAACAACGATGTGTGGATCCTCGTAAGATGTGAAGGCGAGCCCTTCGTCCCGGATAAGGACGGTGTCTACGTTATATACTTCGACAATACGAAGTGTCCAGCTTGCAGGAAGTACGACAATATATGGTTTCCCTTCGTTCAGAAGTACGCTAAGCAGAACCCAGACATGCATTTCGTAATCGTTCTATGCGAATGGTTTGCACGAAACTGCAAATCCGAAGCAGCTGCTGGAACGTTTAGGAAGTACGATGTTCATGCATCTCCAACAACGATCTTCCTCTACGTAAAGAACGGTAAGGAGGTCTACAACGAGAAGTACGAAGGTGTACTGTACGAGTTCGAGCTCAAACTCATAACGGAAGGCTTCGTTGAACGAGCTGAAAAGAGTCTCCGCGGTGAAAAAGTAGAGAAACCCGTCAAGGCAAGTACGACCGAAGCTATCCAGCAGCTCATTCAAGAGATTCTGAGGCTTATAATAGAGAAGGAGAAGAGCTTGGAGGAGAAGAGTG
>JAMOOB010000437.1 GCA_027066265.1 Desulfurococcales archaeon | reverse complement strand
CTGCATCGATTGAAACGCTCGATATATGCTCAACAACTTCGCGTACATCTACGTCTTTAGCCACCGTGTTCTCGAAGGCATGCTTCACGCTCTCCCTGATATGCCAGTTCCCTACAGGTGCGTAGTACGTGGGTAGAATCTCTCGCAGTATGAATACCCGTGCTTGTCTAGAGATCGCGTTGAGGTACTCTAGCACGCTCAGCTTAGCAGCTTCGAAACCACCATCGAGGTACTCTGGCGTACCCGAGATCTTCTCGTGGTTGTACACCACGATGGTCTGAGTAGCGTTCTGCGTGTATATCGTTGATGGGTGCCACACCTCTATCCAGTGAATTTCGTAGGTACCGGGCTGTAGATAGATCCAGAACCTGTTGCCTAGGTACTCAACGAAGAAGAGCTGGGATTCGTTTATCGTTGGCCGACCCTTTATCCTAGAGAGCAGGTATCGCGAAATCGCTCGATCTACCGCCGTTATAGCCCAGCGCGTAGGCACTAATCTACGTGCACACCTACGTCCTAGCAACCCCATGCTGAGCGCACGCTGTATCACGTAGATCGAGACACCCTTCTCGTAGAGTTCGACTATCGCACGCTGAGCCGTTACATCGTCGTTCATAGCTTTCTCGAGAGCTTTCTCAACGCGTGGATTCGAACAGATCTTGACGTTCTTAGCGGGTGCCGAAGGTGCTTGAGGAGCTAGTCTATCGCTAAACGATAATCGTGGAGCAGGACGTTTCTCGAACACTACCTCTGCATCGACGGGTTTCGTGGATACTGCCGCTGCATCGAGTTCGTACTTCCTGAGAACCCAAGGCTTCTCGACATCGACGCGAACGAGACCGCGAACCATGGAGCTGCGAAGCTTCACAAGGTCTTCCATCGATAGCTTTCCCCACCAGTTGGGAGGATCGTAGTACATCCTAGCCATGCCACCACCAATACCTGGAGGAATGGAGAGCCCTACGAAGATCCTCGGATACCCCTTCTCGCCCACTACTACGTCGGGAGGCGTTGCTCCCCAAGCTTCATCTCCTTCGATTGCTATGCATGCCTTTACCTGTGCGTAGAACCTTTGGATGAATGGGCAGCTAGGTAGTCCGCAGAGTAGCTTTCTACCCTTGCATCGTGCGCAGAACGTTGCTGGTACTCGTGCTCGGAGCAACTCTTGCAACCGATTCAATGGTCTTTTCAAACTTTATAAGCACTGTGTCAGAGGTGCGAGGGGGTTCGAGGGATGTCTATTTAATGAGCTTCACGAGAAGCTCAAGATCGATAGAAGAACGCTGAAGGCGGTCATACGCGAGTTGAAGAAGTGGCGTGCACACGCAACGACTTTGCTAAGCCTCTACATACCTCCTGGAAGACCTATCAGCGACGTTGTGAACCTGCTGAGGCAAGAGCTCGCGATCACGGAGAACATCAAGTTGAAGCGTACGAGGGAAGCCGTACAGGCAGCTCTCAGCGCAGCGATAGATAGGCTCGTCAAGATAAGGGAAACTCCTCCCAACGGATTGGTGGTGTTCAGCGGATACAACGAGCAGACGGGAGACTTCATAGCATGGGTATTCTCGCCACCCGACCCCGTACCAGTATTCTTCTACAGAACCGATAAGGAATTCCACACAGAGTTCCTAGAACCCATGGTTGAGGAGAAAGATGTCTACGGTATCGTGATAATAGAACGCGATGAAGCTACCATAGGACTACTCAAACCTTCGGGAGTTCAGCTACTCGAAGAGATCGAGTGGTACATACCTGGAAAACACCATAAGGGCGGTCAAAGCCAGCGTAGATTCGATCGCATAATCGAGCAGATGGTCGAGGAGTTCTACAAGCATGTAGCTGAGAAAGTGAACAAACACTTCCTTCCACTCATCGAACAAGGAAAGCTGAAGGGTATCATCATCGCAGGACCTGGGTACGCTAAGTACGACTTTCTGAAGGAGGCCGACAACCTTGATTACAGGGTTAGGAAGCTCATACTGGGAGAACCAATCGATGTTGCGTACCAAGGAATCGTAGGTCTGAGGGAAGTCGTTGCGCGTGCGAAACACTTGCTGAGTCAGCAGAAGTTCGTCGAGGTTATGGAGGTTCTCGAAGAGTTCAAGTATCACCTAGCTAAAGATGATGGGTACGCGATCTACGGTAGGAACGAGGTATTAGAGGCGTTGAAGCAGGGAGCTGTTGAGAAGCTCATTGTATGCGAAGATCATCCAGAGATCGAGGTATTCGAGAAGCTAGCGGAGGAAACCGGTGCCAAGGTATACTACGTGCCTAGCACCATGGATGAGTACGAATGGTTCGAGAAGACCTTTGGATGCGTTGCAGCGATCGCTAGGTACCCACTAACGTTCTAGCCTTGGCTACGTAGCCTCGCTGCTTAAGACCGTTTAGCGATCACTACTTTTTCTAAGGGTCTCGAAGGTGCTTAGAATACAGTTGCTGTGTCCACTAGGTAGCTACGCAGTATGCAAGGAATTCAAGGAGCAGGTATGGAGAGAACTCTATCCCTTTGCATATGCATCCGAAACACCTTTCGAGATCGAGATCCTCTCCGTTCCTCTAACTCGGGAAGAGATGGGATCGAACTTCGAGATCCTCGTCCTGAGCCAAAGTTCCGAACATAGAAACGTGGTTGAGGAACTCAATCTCTTCGCTGAAAACCTTGGCTACGTAGGTGTCGAGGCGAACGCTCTGTAAGGACAGTCCTTCCAGTGCTTTGCGCATAGCTCTGCTTCGAACCTTGTTAGCAACCTATCGAGGATCTTGCAGTACGCTACACGAATACCGTTCTCTAGAACCATTACTTCGGCGAACGGGCAACCTATCGATATGTTGCTTAGCAATGCATGTATCGGCGCGTATACTTTGAAGCTCTGCCTTCTCTTCGTTGAAGAGCTCTGGCTCTGCGCTTCTCTAGATCCGGAGGGCTCAACGTAGTAGGGACAGGTTCTGTACCTCGCATCGTCAAGGCATCGTTCGGGGCTGGTCACGGCATCCGTAGGCATGTCGAGTTTTGGAGACGTACACATACCGTAGGTGTACCAAGGGCACGGCACGTAGAGGCACCTCTCTAACTTTCTCTGGTTCTAATGGCTGAACAAGGTTTTTTAGGTCTGAGGTATTTGTGAAAGTTGAACTCGTTGATGAACAACGATGGATGAGACTATGCGTGCGAGGGCACTCCTCGAGGAGCTCGATGAGCTGGAAGAGAGAAGGGATAGAGATGAGGAAAGGAACGAATCGTCTACAGGAAACGACGTGATTTCGAAGCTTGGTCTACGAGTCGTATACGAAGATACGGAGATCGTGGTTGTGACGGCACCGAACGAATCTGAGCTTCGTGAAATCATACTGAAGTTGCTTAGAGAGAGACCAATGACCGTGAAAGAGCTTCACAGCATTCTTGCAGGTATCGCAAGCGAGGATAAGATCAGGAAATCCTTGATGAAACTCGCTGAGAATGGATACGTATCGATGGATGAAGATGGTAGGTACAGACTCATAGGATTCGTTTACTAACTCGATAAACAACGTCGTTTTGTATACCCGTAGTTCGAAGCAATGGTTCTCAGGATTTCTCCCGAAGGTTCTATACGGAGGCTCCGCACACGGGACAAACGCTGCTATTCGTCGGGATCCTCGCTCCACATACGGGGCAAGTCTTCGAGTTCATACTGCCTACATTGTGTACTCCGCTGATTGGTGTACCTGTAGCTATTGGATACGTTGGTACTAGTGGTTGCGGTGCTGGATTGTGAACGGGAGCGAATTGCTGTGGTGATACGAGCATTGGGCTAGGTATCGAAGAGAATATCTGTAGGTATTGACGCTTCACATCCTCCTTGAGTAGGTGTAGGTATATCTCGGTAGTCTTGATATCGCGGTGTCCAAGGATCTTCTGAAGAGCGATGATGCTGAGACCCTTTCTAAGTGCTTCGGTTGCGAAGGTATGTCTAAAGATGTGGGGACGTACTTTCGAAGGATCTACACCTGCTCGACGAGCTAAGCTCTTCAACCTCTTGTATAGCCCGCTATAGCTTAGAGGTACTACCCTATCGCTTGGATTAGGACGCCGTTCGGCGATCTCCATGGATAGGAGTTGGTACGTTAGTGGACCTATGAATACGGTACGTTCTTCGCCGAACTTGGCGTGCCTAACCCTGATCTCGCGGTTCGTAAGATCGATGTCTCCGAAGGTAAGCGATAGCAGTTCCTTGGCTCGGAGACCCGTTTCGAGGAGTAGTGCTAGTATGAGTAGATCGAGTCTATCGCGAGCAGCGTCGAAGAGCTTAGCGATCTCTTCGGGTCGAAGGGTTTCGGGTTCCCTTCTCCTAGGTTTCCTAACCTTAGGCATCCTTATCTGTAGACCGCACCACTCGAAGAACCTCCGTAGAAAGAGCGTGTAGTAGTACAGCGTAACCTGCCTAGATCTACGATCTCCGTACTTAGCGTTTGGAAAACCGTGTCTAAGCCTCTCCAACCTCCACCTAGCTACATCCTCGTAGCCGATATCCTTGAGCTTCTTCCATCCAACGAACTGAAAGAAATCGTAGAGCGCAGCTCGATAACTCTTAACGGTCTTCTCATCAGCTCCAGCTGCCTCGAGCGCTGCGAGAAACTTCTCGACGACGATCTTGGGATCCTCATCGAGAACGTTTCCCTCAGCACGACCAACATCGATCCTCAACCTTCGCTACCCCACAACAGAAAGGTTGCAAAACCGGCACCGGATAAGCGGTGAGGCAATGGTCAGCAAGGCCGGGTATCCCCATCGAGACGTCGGGAGGTAGCCAAAGATACATCATCCCCGTTAACACATCGCAGCAAGCCTTATAAAACCCTGGAGCACCGCGATAGCTCCGGAAGCGCCGGGGTCGCCTAGCCTGGCAGGGCGCCGGCCTGCTAAGCCGGTGGGGGATAACCCCGCGCGGGTTCAAATCCCGCCCCCGGCGCCACTTCTCACAACCATCGCAATGCTCTACCGAACCATTCATCACGTTGTCTACGACCAGCATCTTCGAAGACCTTCCTTCTCAAGGCTTCAAAGCTTATAGACCCCGCTCAACGTTTGAGAATCTCGGCGCTGGGCCCGTAGCTCAGCCTGGTTAGAGCGCCCGGCTGATAACCGGGAGGTCGGGGGTTCAAATCCCCCCGGGCCCACCAATACCTCTTTCTACGACTTCGATCGTTGCGGTGCATCGTGCCGTAGCAAGGCGGTTGCGATTCTCCCTTCCAGACGTAGTCAAAACGCAATGTTCATCCTGAGGCTTGGGTGCAATAGACGATTTCGATGTAGATCTAGAACGGTGTAAAGGGTATAACGGTATTTAGGGATCGAAAACGGTAAGATCGGTGATAAGTTTGTGGACGGAGTGCAGGATTGCGGATCTCTCTACTTCCGTGAAATCTAGGTGAAACGTTTTGGGTAAGCTTGGGTTAGCCGTAGCAATCGTTCTAGGGTTCGTCGTGGCGATGAGTCCGTGGATCATTGAGTACTTAGCAAGCATATCTCGCGAACGCGTTGAGGTACCGACCTCTGTAACCTCGATACGTTCGGAGGTAACTACCGTGGCTACGGGAGGAGCTAAGGTGGTGGAGCTAGGTTGTGGAGAATCGCAGCGGGGTGCAGATCGATTGGTGGTGTGTCCCGCGAAGGTAGTTACCGATAGGAGCGGTGTTGTGGTTAAGATCGTGGCTACGGTTTACTTCAAACATTATCAACCGTGTCCGTACCCTAGATGGAAGATCGTTGTAGAGAATCTCAACAACGTAGCTCTCGTGAACGAGAGCGATGTGGAGGTATCCGGACGTACGGCAACGAAGGCGTTCTTCGTGAAGATCCTTGGGAACGGTAGCATGGATGTAGTGTTCTACTACGGACATGGATGTCCGTACGGTACGGAGGAGAGGGTACGCGTAGAGTTCATCGTATCGCTGCGCGATGCTGGATCTATCACGTCCTCCACCAGCTACACAGGTAGCATTGCAGCTGTTGGAAGCTCTCCGAGTTCTGCAACGAGCTTCGGTGCTGGAAACGAAAGCGTTGAAGCTGAGAACGTTTCTGGAGCTATCGAGAGTTGATGGCAGTGCTGAACTACTCGCTGTGAACGAGGTCGAGCCGTATCTAAGGAATGGATGGAGCTGCGATGGAGAGGTGCTTAGCTGGAGGCAACTCATGGAAAGGATCTCGGTTGGTCAAAGCGTTGAGGTTGCGTACGAGGTGTATGGCTGGGGTAGCAAGGTCGTTAAGATCGTTCTAAGCGATGGAACCGTATGTGCATTCGCTAAGGGGTGGGTG
>JAMOOB010000436.1 GCA_027066265.1 Desulfurococcales archaeon | reverse complement strand
CGCAACAGCTATCCATTCAGCACCGTTCAGATCCTTAACTATGTGAGGCCCCCACACAACGCTGAGGATCGCTATCGATATCAACATCGTGGTGAGGAAGATGAAAGCTGTGGTAGCACGTGCAAGTTCTTCGACTTCCTCCCTGGGTTTCTCGAACGATAGGGTAGGCATAGGGGGAAGCGCTATGATTATCGTTGCGATGAGTCCTACGCTCATGGCTAGCAGGAACAGCATGTTGTACTTCTCTATACCTGGAATAGCCCAGAGAACCATTAACGCAAAGATCTGTCCTACAACGCTCGATAGAGCTCCGAGAGCGCTTCTATGAGCGAAGAGCTTCTTTAGCTTCTCGCTATCGAAGCTCTTAATCATTGCTACGTTCATGGCGGAGCTCGTTAGTATCGTTATCGCTACGGCACCGGCGATCACTTGCATGAGTACGGTTCTTCCGAGAGCTGCAGCGAAGGGGATGGATCCCCACAACACTCTTTCGAGACCGTGGTACAGTACGAGTTTTCGCTTAATGTTTCCGAACAGGAAGAGTTTTCTACGTTCATACACGAGCAATGCTAGACCTAGAGCTACGATGTTTGCGTAGAGCATCGCTAGAACAATGGACTTCATATCCATGCCATACATAGCTAGGTATATCGGAGCCAAGCTCCTAGTGATAACGACGTAGAATCCCGAGATCAACGCTTCGAGGACGAAAGCTAGATAGAGACTCCTCAAGATCCTCATGGCGTCTCTGAAGCTATCCTCGTCTCGAGAGGAAGATAAAACGTGTGGTAGTGCTAACCATCAGCGGTGCTCGAGCACATGGATCTTCGAAAACTAGTGGAAGAGCTAGGCAACGGTATCGTATACGTTGTTGCCTTGACGTATGCTGAGAAACTGTGTGCGAAGGTAATCGCGTGTTCCGATGATCGAAGACTCAGAAAAAAGCTCTGTGCCCTTCCTACCAAGAGGAGAATCAATGGAGCTCTGGCAATACTTAGAAAAGAAGGTGTTGTAGATGAGGAGCAGTACCGCTACCTGAAAAGCGTATTTAGAGCTGTTAGATGTTGGAGAAACGCAGTTCTTCACGAAGTGTGCAGAGCTCGATGCCCTAGGATAG
>JAMOOB010000435.1 GCA_027066265.1 Desulfurococcales archaeon | reverse complement strand
AAAAGAACGTGAAAAATAGCTTTTTATCCTCTCTTGTTGTGTTGAAGCACGTAGGCATCCACGGTAACTACGCCACCGTCGGCATCGATTATGCACAGAATTCTAGCTGCGCTATAGTTGGTAGCGCTCGGTGGCGATACCTTGGAGCACATACACATGCATTTGTTCGTGTTGAGAGCGTTCAACAGTTTTTCTAGGAATGTTTCGAAGTCCTTGTAATCGTTAAAGTTTATCTTTATCGTTGGGTTGAGGATCGAAGCGTTTTCGTAGTCGTAGATCAGATCAACGAAGTTGTCCTTCGCCAACGCAACGCATACATCGATCACGTCGTGCCTCGACATAGGGATCCCCCGTGAGTATCCGAGGAACCGAAGCTGAAAAATAAAGCAAACGATGTCTCGGATCCGTATCTACATAGGAAATATCGTTGTCGATATCCTCACCTTTCGCTGAAGATGTTCACCGTAGTATTCGTATTCATCGATAGCATATTTCTTGTTATGCGATTACCTTGTTGCACATGGGTTCGAGTTCGGGGTCTATCTCTTCGCAGAAGTCGTCTAGGTAGAATCTCAGGTTGAAGACCTTGATCTCCATAACCGTTCCGATCTCGTTCTCGTGCTCCTTGAGAAGCCTTCTTATTTCGTCGAGAACCTTATCGAATGAATTCACTATGCTGTAGACGTAGTTCTCGACTATGACCGCAGAATTCGTGTGTTGCTTCGGTACGTACCACACAACGATGCCGTACTTAGACCTCCGAGGATTGGCCATGGGAATCCCCGTGGAAAACGAATAAAGAACGATGATTGATAAAATGCTACTTCGATGCGGTGTTGTTGGTAACGAGCTCGATCACTAGCTTCTCGAGCTCTTCCTTGCTAATGCTGAAGCTCTTCGTTCTAACAACGCTAGTCTTGCTCTTTAGATGCTCAAACTCTGTATCGAGAAGCTCGTTAATGATCTCTTCGACTCTTGGATCCCTAACAACCGCAACACATTTCTTGGCTCGAAACATTTCGCACGTTCTTAGGAACCTCAACGCGAAATCCAGATCATCATCGGGAACCCCATCAACGCGAAGCCTATATCTCTTGCTACCTTGAAAACACTTGAC
>JAMOOB010000434.1 GCA_027066265.1 Desulfurococcales archaeon | reverse complement strand
ATCGGGGATGGTGAACAGCATGAGCTCGCGTGGCGCGATGAACTGCACGTACTTCAATATATCTTCGACCTTCAATGGAAAGCTCAAATCCTCTGGGAATACATGCGGTACCACGATGCGCCAGTACAGATAGTATCTATCTGGATTCTGCTGAATCTCGCGAACTAGCTCCGGACGTCGCTTAAGATCTCTACGAACGTCGACGAATATCTTGCCCAGTTTCTTCGCTTCTTGTTCAGCCAAGTAACGAATATGTTCTGTTTTTCCGATTCCCGGCGGTCCGATTAGGAGAAGACGATCGATGAGCCTGATCTGAGTAATCCGAACCATAACAACCCCCGTGAAAAGTCTATCTATGTCTGGCGATACACAATGTCTCTGGCCAGCCTCGTTATTCGTTCGATAACGTTTGGCGGAACATCGTATCCTATCGTCGATATGCTCGACAGCGCGTTGTGAATCACCATGAGCTGTCCCAGCGTTAGCGTCGAGACGATTCGATCCCTATCGATCTCGTACGTAGCCAACGTATCTAGGTCAATGCACAGTAATGGGTGGTCGATGTAGAAGGCGTAGATCATTGGAGCTAGCGGATCGCTCGCCAACATCAGGTATATCAAGCCCCTAAGCTCCTCGAGTCGCGCTGCCGTAGCAGCGGTACACAGAACGTTATCGACCTTAACCAGATATCGGTAGTAATCACTATCCTCAACAACATAGAACAACGTAACGTTACCGTTGGTGACGACCCCAGCGATGTCGGGATCCATATCGGTAACAACATCGAGGGGATCATCCTCGAGAGTAACGGTTCTGAGGTACATGATCAGCGAGTAAACATCCATGAGAACCCCCGTGATCCGAAGAAAGGAATGGTTAGGGTACGGTGTCGGGGTCGACCGGAACAACGAATACCGGACACTCATCATCGAAGCACAATGTTACGATCATATATGTTACTACTCCACATCTTTCGAATTCTACCGGGAACTCCCGCATGTAAGATCCCCGTGAAACAAAAGCGAAAAAGGGTTAAAGGGTAGCGATATCATCGGCCTCGAAAATCACCTGAAACCTCTTGATTTTCTGTAACGCTATGGTTCTCTTCATTCTGACG
>JAMOOB010000433.1 GCA_027066265.1 Desulfurococcales archaeon | reverse complement strand
AGTACTTGGTCGCAAAGAGTGGGAGAAGATCATCGATAGGTACAGGGATGAGTACGCACCGTACACGGAGGTTCTCTCCAAACTGTTACCAATGATATGGGTACCTGCGTGGAGGGATGAGATCGCCGCATCAATTCCTCTACGCAGTACAGAGTTCGAAGGAGCGATGCTTCCACCCGTAAGAATCTTGACTACGAAGAGCTTGATTAAGGAGTGTGCTCTGCTTAGGCTTGCGCTTGGCTCGAAGGAGTTCGAGGACGGTGTTCCTAGGATTGCTAGGGAGATGAGCATAGAGCCAGCTACCGCTCCTAGACCACGAATAGGGATCAAAGCTAACGAGTTGGTGATCGAGATGGTTGCCGAAGCTAAGGATATCGAGTATCCGGAGGAGCTTGCTGCTGATGGTGAGAGAAGTCTCCATGTCTTGATATACGCGCTCGAGCTTGGTCGAAGATACGGAGCAACGATCTTCATAGAGGAACCGGAGCTTCATCTGCATCCCAAGCTTCACTGGGCGGTAGCAAATCTAGTGATCAGGACTGTAAAATCGGGTTCGCAGATAGTAGTTTCGACGCATAGCGATCACTTCATAGCTGCTGTGATGAGAGCTATTTCGGAGGGGTTGATAGGTAGAGACGAGGTGTTAGCGTACTACGTGACTCGGGAGAGCGGTAAGACCGAGGTACATAGAGTCGATCTGGATCCTCGACAGATAGCTAGGTATAGCCACATACTATCGGAGTTCGTCGAAGAGGATATAGCTGCCTACACAAGAATCGTTGAACAGGTACTTAGCTATGAATAAGTACATGGAAAGCTACCTTGTACATGTAGCGAAGTCCGTATATGTACGCTCAGGGCTGTTTCCGCTCTACGTAGTGTTCTTCCGAACGTTATTCAATGAGATCAGGCAGGCTGTAGTGCTAAGCGATTCACAGCTAAAGCAAGTCATAGACTCGCTGAAGACGAAGCGTTGTGCTTACCATACTCTCGCTCTTAGAGGAACGCTACTCTTATCCATGAACGATATCGAGAACGCTACTCTAGGCGTCTACGCATACAGACTTTACGTAAATAAATACCGACGTATTTTTCCACTGCACCACGAACCCGAATCC
>JAMOOB010000432.1 GCA_027066265.1 Desulfurococcales archaeon | reverse complement strand
TAAGATGTTTAGATTCGTGGGAGCTCTCTACGGTTGCGAACATCATTGAGATTCTTAGTCGTGGAACCAAGATACTTACGCAGCAAGGTTCGAGAATCGATGTCTGCAACGTTCATAGCTTCGAGAAAGCGTTCGAGCTACCCAACGTATCTAGGTACGTTCCTCATGCAAACGAACGCGAGATCAAACGTTTGGCGAGCGGGATCGTTATGGTGAGCGATATCGTTGCGGTGGATCTATACGTAGAGAAGGTATGTGCTCCACGCATCCGTGCAACGCATAGATCTAGGTACAGGACCGAGGTGAGGAAACTCGTTGCCGATCTGGGTATCGAGGATGAGCTGAGCAGGTACCTAGAGAAGGTTGCGGATAGAATCATCTGCGTAGAATAGCGATAGGAGTTCTGGAACCGGCTCGTTCACGGCACGATTCCTAGAAACTGGAGTAGAGTTGCTATCAGTAGCGGTACACCGCATATAGTTGCAATGAGTGGAAGACTAAGCTTCTCAGGTTTAGGATCCTTCATAGTTTCAGCCCAGAGCTCGCTAAGCTCTTTCTCTACGCATCTATGCCTATAGCTAGCTAATATGCCTAGCAGAAACGCTGTGAACAAGACTACGATTCTAGGCACGGGATCTCTTAGCGATACACTCAAACCATAGAGACCGAAGACGATAGCCGCGAAACCTTCGTAGAACCTCTGTTTATCCCTTAGAAACTCTATCCTCTTCAACAAAACCTCTCGACCTACGGGCAAGGCAGCCCCTCCCCCTACATACCCTAAGATACGTAAACACGATCCTCATCGATAGAGCGTCGACACCTTGCAGTATCCGAACAATCGTAGACGAAGCCTCGAAACCATGATCACCCAATCATCTAGTAACGTACGATGCCTCTCAATCAATACGCATCGAGCCCTAGATCTTCTTAGCACTGGCAATAAATACCATGAACGCCTCGTGAACACTGCAAGAGCTTTCTACGGTCATAACCCCAGGACCTCATCTCCTTCCGTAGAAATTCGTAGAACGGAATTAAAGGAAGCGTTCCTGTTCTCGGTATAGCGATAATGAAGTCTCTAGAATGAAGTGAAGGGCATCGAGCGAGTTTACGGGCTTGGTT
>JAMOOB010000431.1 GCA_027066265.1 Desulfurococcales archaeon | reverse complement strand
GCGAGGTAGAACACATCTCGTTAGCTAAGGAATGCCATGGCATGCTGGTAGCGCCGGCCACGCTCAAAACGATGTCTGCGATAGCTCATGGCTACGCAGATAATGCTCTCACGTTAACTGCCATAGCTACGCGTGGCTACGGAAAGAACGTTGTGATTGCCCCTGCTATGCATTCAAATCTGTGGAGATCTCCTGCATGCAGGAAGGTTGTTAACGAGCTTGAGGCTCAGGGATACGTAATTCTGCCCCCAGTCGAACGTGATGGTAGGTTGGTTCTTGCGGAACCACGGGACATAGCGAGGGTCTCTACAGCCGTGTTCCTTAGGGGTCGAGATCTCGATGGGTTTAGGATCGTGGTTACGGCTGGAGCCGCTAGGGAATTCATAGATAGTGTTAGATTCGTATCCAACCCTAGTAGCGGTAGGATGGGTGTAGAGATAGCTGTAGAAGCCTTTGCTAGAGGAGCTAAGGCTCTTCTAATAGCTGGGCACGTGGAAGTAGATGTACCTCCCTGGATCCCCAAAGTAGAGGTTATTAGCACTGAGGAAATGCTTAAGGCTGTTCTGAAGGCTATTGACAACGTTAGGCCCCATGCCTTGGTAATGGCTGCCGCTCCATGCGATTACAAGCCTTCAAGGAGGTTCGAAGGGAAGATAGATAGTAGGTCCGTGGATAAGGTGGTGCTAGAGCTTGTTAGGAATCCGAAGATCGTTAAGGAAGTTAGGAAGGTGTTTCGGGGAGTGCTCGTGATCTTCGCTGCAGAACCATTTAGTAGTGCTGAGGAATGCGAGGAGAGAGCTAGGGCTAAGCTAGAGGAGGTCGATGCTGATATAGTGGTTGCCAACCCCATATTCAGTGAGAAGGCGGGGTTCGAAAAGAGATACAATGAGGTGCTGATCATCGATAGGAGCGGTAGGAAAGAGGTATTAGGTCCAGCACCTAAGGAAGTCGTTGCTAGGAAAGTGCTAGACCTCGTTAGGGAGGCGGTGCGAGGGAGTTGAAGGTTTTCGTTCCTTACCACATATCGGGGGTATGGAAGCCAATAGTATCTAGGGATCCTGTCGAGAGCGGTAGTTTAGGGATAGGAATCGTTCTCTCTAGCGGGGTCACGATATCTACCGAGCCC
>JAMOOB010000430.1 GCA_027066265.1 Desulfurococcales archaeon | reverse complement strand
AACAACGAGAGAAAGTTTTTATAGGGGTGTAGCACCTACTACACCACGGCTGAGACGATGCCTACCCAGATCCAAGCCCAATCTTCTTCCATTCCCGAACCGATTTTTTCTCGGCTCGCGAAGTATTTCGGGAAGTACGCGAAAATAGTTGAACGGATTTTCGAGCTTCTCGAGGATACGGATCTCTACAGCCTCAAGATGCAGGTCGACGAATTCCTTCCAGAATCGAGCATTCCGAGGAAGATCTTCGTAGAGCTGTTGCTGGCTCTCTCACCGGATCCGGCGTACGGAAGCTATTCGAACGTCTACGACGAGGACAGCATCGCGATATATGCACAGATCGATAGGAACGACAATGTTTGCATCGGTACGTACGCGGAGGACGGAGTAATGTACGTAGACGAAGCTTTCGATCATAAAACATCGTTGCCACCCTGCACCTGTTCATAGGTACGAAGCGGAAGTGCAACGAGTGCGATATCGTGATAGCGCTCGAAGAGAACAACGAGATTAGGAGAGTAGCGCTTCTGCGAGGAAGGTGCGAAGCTCGTCGAAACCTATGATTCTACGTGTTTGATTGGTAGTGCACTACTTTCGCGTTCTGCAAGAGCTTCTTCATTGCATCCACTACTCTCTCGCTATCGTCCCACACCTCCGTGATTTCGTAGCCTTTCTCGAGCAAGCGCTTCACGATATCGGTCTTGAACTCGTGATCCTTTCTATAGTCGTTGGGTTCCCGCATGTAGAGCTCGTCGAACGGTACTCCGAAGGCTCTTAGCTGGGCTATGGTTGCATCCAGTTGCGTATCTCTTCTCCTCCCCGTGACGATGATGATCCTGTAGCCTAGCTGCTTCAGCTTCCTAACGTACTCGACGAGCTCGGTGTTGGGCTTGTCTAGGTACATGTACTTCGAGCTGAGGAAGCAGTTCCAGAAGACCCTATCCTTCCTCCCGCCGGATTCCTTCAAGCACCTAGCCAACCTCTCGGAAACGTCTATCAGAACGCCGTCCAGATCGAACACCGCGCACTTCATACGCATCTCCGTGGATATCCTTGCACCGGTGCATATATGCGGAACCCTCGTGTTGTAGCAGGTGCTACACGAACGCTCGTTTAGCACGTCGCTT
>JAMOOB010000429.1 GCA_027066265.1 Desulfurococcales archaeon | reverse complement strand
CGAAGCCATGGCCAAGGCTCTAGGTCTCGACCCGGACAAGGTTATGGAGAACATACTCTACGTAAGAGCCGTTAACAGCGATCACCAGATGGCTGTCGTCGAAGAGCTTAGAGAACTCATACCCAAGGAGAACATAGGTCTCGTAATAGTGGACTCGATAATGAGCCACTTCCGAGCCGAGTACCCAGGTAGAGAGAACCTTGCTCCGAGGCAGCAGAAACTCAATAGACATCTACACCAGCTAATGTCGCTAGCAGAGCTCTACAACGTAGCCGTAGTGATCACGAACCAGGTGATGGCTAGACCAGACGTATTCTACGGAGATCCAACGATGCCCGTAGGCGGTCACGTACTGTACCACGCACCTGGTGTAAGGGTTCAGCTAAAGAAGAGCCGAGGCAATAGAAGAATTGCTAGAGTCGTAGACGCACCACACCTACCAGAGAGCGAAGCCGTGTTCGTAATCACGGACGCTGGTATCAGGGATCCGGAGTAGCGTAGATATACAACTACTTCGTTTCTTATCCAAGGGTTCGAATGCTAGCTCTGGAAACGCTAGAGTTTCTACGTATCGCCACGACCTTCGTCGTATTCGTATTCGTAGCGATACTCGATTGGAAGTATCGTGAGATCGATCCGCGTATATGGATAGCTCCCATAGCTCTGGGAATACTGGCGGATATCTACCGAGCCTTTTCTACGAATCTATCTCTAGTAGACGTAGCCTCCGCCATCATGAGCCTCATCATAGTCGGCATCATGGGGATAGCAACCTTCGTCTTGAGGGCTGTAGGCGGCGCTGATTTCCTTGCGATAGCATCGATCGTTGCGCTCTATCCCTTCCCCAAGGCTTTGACCTTCGCCGATCTATTCCTACCACCACAGGTACCACTACCACCAATCCTACCGATACTTCTCTACGCATGCATCTCCGTAATCGTGGTGCTCCTACTCAACGTAGCCATCAACGTTGCTAGGCGTAGCATCGCTGAGAAGCTCGATCTTCCGAAGAGTAGGAAGATCCTCTACGCATTGATTGGTCGGTACTGCTACCTAGAGGAATTCCTTAGGAAACGTTTCTGGTATCCTCTCTACGTACCGGGGATCGTCGATAGGAAGAGTTTCGATGTTGAGGAAGACGATGCTGCTTGGAGAGAGAAGCTGAAGGGTCTAGATCCGTCGACTCCCATGGTAGCTACGTGGGGTATTCCTCTCGTAAGCTTTCTCAGCATTGCTACGCTGATATACCTCTTCCTAGGTAGCTACCCACTGGAACTCGTGCTGAACCTAGCGAGGTGGTGATGCCTTGAGGCTATGGTTGCTCTGGGCTCCGTGGAGGATGAGCTACGTAGAGCGATCAGCTAGGAGCTCGGAGACCGAGTGCATCTTCTGCGATGCTGTGAGGAGTAGCGATGAGAAGCACTACGTAGTTTACCGTTCGAAGCATAGCATAGCTATGCTCAACCTCTACCCCTACAACACCGCGCACGTCATGGTCGCTCCCAAGAGACACGTACCGTCAACGGAGCTGCTATCGGATGAAGAGCTGCTAGATCTCTTCAACACCGTGAACCTAGTGATGAGGGCCATACGCGAAGAATACAATCCTCACGGATTCAACGTTGGTATGAACATCGGTAGAGCTGCTGGCGCCGGTATCGAGAACCACGTACACGTACACATCGTGCCTAGATGGGTAGGGGATGCGAACTACATGCCCATCATCGCCAACACCAAAGTTCTTCCCGAGAACCTGGATCGTACGTGGACGAGGATCAGGAAAGCGATAGAGAGGATCCTATCGTCTAGCTAATCGATACAAAAAGCTGTGTCTTAGGCTCCTACCCCTATCGACGATAGTAGCTCTTTCAGCGCGTTCTTCGTAGCTACAACCTTGTTCACTCGATCAACGAGTTCGAGCAACGATATCTCTCCACGTCTGTACCTCTCTTCGAGGAGCTCTAGTTCTCTATCGAGTGATGCGAGCTTCATCTTTATGACTTCGGCTAGCGATACCTCTACCCTACCACCGGCAACTGCTTGACCTACCTGCTTCTCTAGGTCTAGCGGACTGAACTCTCCAACGACTCTACCATCCTCGAGCCTTACGATGCGATCCATCTTCGTAGCTACCCTAGGATCGTGCGTCGATACTATCACGGTCTTGCCAAGTTCTCGAGCTAGCTTAGTAAGTATATCCACCACGATCCTAGCGTTCTCGTAGTCTAGCTCAGCCGTAGGCTCGTCCGCAAGGATCACGGGAGGATCGTTAGCTAGAGCCACAGCTATCGCTACGCGTTGCTGTTCACCACCCGAAAGCTCGTCGGGGTACCGATTCGCCTTGTCTTCGAGACCCACCAGCTTGAGTAGCTCTAACGCTCGCTGCTTCGCGTTGGGAAGACCCAGCATCTTCATGGGTAGCAACACGTTTTCGAGAGCTGTTAGCGTAGGTACGAGGTTCAGTGCCTGGAATACGTACCCGATGTTTTCCAGCCTAAACCTATCGCGTTCGCGTTCCGATAGCTGGTTAACGAGGATGTCTCCCACGCGTACCGTTCCACCCGTAGGAACGTCTACTCCACCGATGATGTTGAGCAACGTCGTTTTGCCAGCACCCGAAGGACCCATGATGCACGTAGCTACTCCGGGTTCGAATCTCAGCGATACGCCTCTCAACGCCTGTACTTCTCCTGCTCTAGATCGGTAGATCTTTACAAGATCCTTGACCTCGACTACGAGACCCTTCCTACGGAATAGGTTCTCCACATCACCTCACCTCGATGAATCTCTCACGGACAACTCCTCTAAACACGGATAGACAGACAGCTACTGGTAGTACTACGAGGAGCGTAGCGAAGAGCGTGACTATGGCTAGCCACGAGATCGGTACGTAGATCGTTGGGTAGCCCCACCACAGCGCTAGGTTCATCCCTATCGACGTAGGTATCGCGATGAGGCCGCTCGTAGCCATGTTCTTCAACGCCATACCGAAAGCGAAGGGTAGACCAGCAACGCTCACTACCAGAACCATGAGTAGCGATAGAGCTGCCCAGTGCAGTACCGTTACTCGAAGTACGTCGCTGAACGAAGCTCCTCTAACGCGTAGCAGAAGGACTACCCTCGAAGCTTCTCGAGCAAGCGAGTACGCTACGAGGCTCGCTATAGCTACGGCTAGAACCATGAGCCCCATCGACGCCATCAACGTACCTCCACCAGCAAACATGCTTAGGAACGCATTCACGATCGGATCGTGCTCGAGTTCGCTACGTTCGAGGAGTTTGAAGCCTTTCTCCTTCAACATCTTCGCAACGTTCTCATCGTTGGTGAACACGATGACTTTCTCGGCATATGGAGCAACCTCCTCCATGCTCATGACCGTGATCAGCACGCGTGTATGGACATCCTCTCTCGCTACGTATAGAAACGAAGCTATTCCAGGGAACGTGGATACAGTACCAGCGATGCGTAGCGTAACGGGTTTCGAGCCTAGGAACAGCGTTACGTTCTCGATCCGTCTCCTAAACGTCGTGGGTGCTTCAACGAGAAGTGCACGTCCCTGAGATAGCTCGGAAGCTTTCGGTACCGTGGGTGGGTACGTAGCTATCGAGTCGAAGGTGCGTGGATTCACGATCGCTACCGCTATAGCGGAACCTGGTCCAGGACCTGCAACGGATTGCAGCGATGCGTACCCTAGCTCGAATACGATCGCTGCTCTATCCTTCACATCGCTGAGGATCTTGCTCAGCGCTTGTACATCGCCTAGATGGCTACTCGATGCGTAGAGTACGTACTTCGTCCCTAGACCGACATCGATCGCGTTCTCGACACACGTACTCCACGCAGTTGCTCCTATCAACGTCGTGCTCGCCGAGATCAGTGCGAAGAGGGATAGTATCGCTATCGCTACAACTCTCTTACGAACGCTGGTAGCGAACCCCTTGACTACGAGGCTATGCTTATCGCTTCTAGCTAGCATTCTCGATACGAACTCTTCGAATCTATCGAGGTTCGAAGCAACGAGCTTGGCAACGCCGTAGGCTAGGAGAGCTGGTGCGAAGGGTCCGAAAACGCTTTCGAACATCATCAATATCATCAGCACCACTATCAGGAACACGCTTCCACCGCTACGAACGATATCCATCATTGCTCGGAGCGCGTTGAAGCCTAGGAGACCCGTTACCACGAAGTAGAGTCCTATGGATAGGGCGAACCATCCCTTGGCATCCATCCTAATAGGTTCTAGAAGATGCTCTGGTACGAGTTGAGTCCTTAGCTGATCCTGTATCGATACCCTTGTCAACACCTTCCTCAGCTTCCTAGTCATAACTATGAACGTTACCGCTACGACGACGATCATCGTACCTACGAATGCGTAGTCGTTGAGTAGATCGAGTATCGCTGAGGATCCTAGGTATGCGTAGGCTATCAACATCGAGATACCGAGCCCTAGCCCTAGACCGGCTACGCTCATCAACAGCACTACGCTTGCAATGCTTCTCGAAACGACTTTGATCGAAGATCCTCGAAGTCTTACCAATCCTACGAGTCTAGAGATCGTTATGGAGCTTGCTTCAGCTACGTAGGGAACGGCAAGTATTATCGCTAGGATGAGCGGTACCGCGAAGCTCACGACCTGCAACCTGAATGCGTATTCGAATCCAGACAACGAGCTTAGAACACCGTAGTCGAGATCTATGCTATCGATACGGCTATTGAGCAGGACGTAGCCATTGACGCGATTAGCGAGATCGGATGCAATGCTCCTCAATCTATCGAGGGATGCTGCTATGGATGCTGGGTTGAGGTACGCAATCGGATCGATCTTGACTAGGTACATGATAGCAAACGGTGTTCCAGCTCCGTAAGGTACTGCTTCAATCTTTATCGATGCATTGACGAGGCTCTCGTTCAAAGCTTTGAGAGCTGTTCGAAGTTCTTCAACGTGTTTGCGATCCATGGGTACTACGAGTGCGATCTCGTTCTCGGGACCGAACCTAGGTTCTAGATAACGTTCTGGAAGTACAGAGTATCCGTAGCACGTAGACATTGATCCGTACGCCCATCGCTTGTACACACATATCTCCACGGACGATGGTAGTTCGAGAGTATCGGCGTACCCCCTCACCACCTTAAGATCTTCGAAGAATTGATAGAGGATGCCCTTCAGGAACGAAACGATGCTGCTATTCGTTGTCGGTGTTGCTAAGAGCGTTGCTGCGCTGACCATGCTAGCGTTCTTGACGAGAACTACGTAGAGCCGAACACTCGTGTTATCCAGCTTCACATCTATCGAGGAACCCAGACCCACGATGCTGGCGATACGCTCAACATGTTGAGATCGTGCTAGCTCGCGGTTATCGTTCTCAACGATCTCGACTACCTTGGATACGCATTGATCGAAGGTATCGTTGCATCGAAAATCTTTCGTGATTGCAACGCTGTAGGGAGCCGATAGACCGAGCTTCGACACGAAGCTACGTATCGAAACCATGGCGCTCAGAGGTATTAACGCCAACGATACCACGAGCATCGTCACTAGCACTAGTACGAATAGAGATAGGTTGGAACGCAGGAAAACTTTGAGCATGGTTCACCATCTCGAGGCACGTCAGTCGAGGTATAAAAAACTGCGGGAGGTATGGTTAGATTCCGTACAGAGCTCTTCTTCCCAACTTCGAACTATCGCATCGAGTTTCCGTTGGCGATCATCGAGGTATATAATCGACGTCATAGAACTGGTTTCGGGATTCCATTGAGGGACGTCGTAATCGTTAGGTACGGAGAGATCGCGTTGAAGGGTCCCCACACGCGTAGAAGGATGGAGGGTTCGCTCCTCGAAGCAATTTCCTGGCGATTGCGTAGGTGCGGCTTCGAGAAGCACGATATCGTTGCGGAGGAGGGTAGGATCTTCGTATACCCAATCGATGCTTCGAGTATCGACGTCGCGAAGTGTTTAACGAAAGTCTTCGGCGTAGTGTCTACTAGCCCCGCTCTAGAGATCCCGAACGATATCGAGACCATCAAGCGCGTTGCGAAGGATGTAGCTACCAAGGTTCTTGAGAATAGGAAGGTAGAGAGCTTCGCTATACGTGCGAGGAGGGTAGAGAGCTACCCGATTACGAGCAAAGATATCGAGAAGATCGTTGGTCAGATCGTGAAGGATGCTACGGGGCTCAAGGTCGATCTCGAGGAGCCGGATCTAGAGATCTTCATCGAGGTACGCGAACAACATGCCTACATCTTCACCGAGGTACTTCGTGGTCCTGGAGGTCTTCCCTACGGTATTGAGGGTAAGTGTGTGGTGCTGTTCTCGGGTGGTATGGATAGTACTCTAGCTCTCTGGATGATGGCTAAGCGTGGTTG
>JAMOOB010000428.1 GCA_027066265.1 Desulfurococcales archaeon | reverse complement strand
TCCTAGGCTTCGTAGGCGGGTTCTTCGCTGCGAGAAGACGCTGAACACCTCACGAAAACTTTTTCTTTTCCTCGAACACAAGCTTCTTTACTACGCTAAGCATAGCCTATCCCGCTCCCTCGGTGTAGCACCATGAGGGATCCCCGCTTCGTCATGGTGGCTCTGGGAGGCAATGCTTTCCAGAGCAAGGGTAGTCGTGGTACGGTTGAGGAGTACTGGAACAACGCTGCTCGTGCTGCCCACGCCATCGTGGACATGGTTGAGGAGGGTTACCGCGTCGTGGTTACCCACGGCAACGGTCCTCAGGTAGGCACCGTACTCGAGTGGATGGAGGCTGGGAAACACCGTGCACCACCCATGACCATGGATATCGCGGGCGCGATGACTCAGGGATGGCTTGGATACATACTCATGCAGTGCATACGCAACGAATTGGTTCGAAGAGGTTTGCTGGGTACGAAGGTTAGGGGCGTGGTAGCGATCGTTAACCAGGTACTGGTCGATCCAAGGGATCCAGCCTTCACGAACCCAACCAAGTTCGTTGGTCCGTACTACAGCGAGGAAGAAGCTAGGAGATTGATGGAGGAGAAGGGCTGGGTCATGAAACCTGATCCACGGGGTGGTTGGAGAAGAGTAGTACCTTCTCCCGATCCCATAGACAACGTTGAGAAGGAGGCGGTGAAGACCCTCGTCGAGAACGGATGGATCGTTATAGCCTCGGGCGGGGGTGGGATACCCGTCGTGGATGCGGGGAAGGGCATTCTTCGAGGAGTCGAGGCAGTGATAGACAAGGATCTCGCTGCCGAGAGGCTTGCTACGGCTCTGGGATGCGGAATGCTCATAATTCTCACCGACGTCGATAGGGTGTACATAGATTTCGGCAAGCCCACGGCTAGACCTCTAGACGTGGTTACGGTGAGCGAGCTCGAGAAGTACTACGCGGAAGGACACTTCCCGCCCGGATCCATGGGGCCCAAGGTGTTGGCAGCCATAAGATTCATCAAGAACGGTGGGTTGGAGGCGAGGATAGGTCACCTACACAGAGCTAGAGAAGTAGTGAAGGGATTGTCTGGTACACGCATCGTACCGGGGTAACGAAGCGTTGGTGTAGCTCTCGTTGATTGCGTAG
>JAMOOB010000427.1 GCA_027066265.1 Desulfurococcales archaeon | reverse complement strand
CGCTTCTAGGAACGTACTCGTTTCTTTGTAGAAGCAACGTTTTCTAGACCGCTACAACCAGCGTAGTTACGGAGTTGATGAGTGGCAGTCTCGCTGAGTACGTGATGAAGTGGGTGTAGCGCTGATCATCTCCTCGAGAGGATCCTCAGCGCCTCTACCAAGGTCTTGGGGTAGCCAGGTGCTGTCAGAACGATTCCATCGACGTAGGGCTCTAGCTCGTCGACGATGTTCGGAACCTCGTTGGGTAGGTAAACGGGTTGATGACCCTGTAGAAGGTTGTAGATACGCATCCTCTCCTCCTCCGTAGGTGCAACGACTACGTATGGATAGAGCTCGGTCCCCAGCTCTCGACAACGCTTCGATACCTCGACAAGCTTAGGATCCTTGCTCCAGAGCCTAGTTACGAAGACGAAGCTCGGTCTAGCCCTACGTAGCCTCGTCTCGATCTCTTCGAAGCTCTTCGCCATGCTCACGACTAGCCCTAGCCTAAGCCTACGTACGTAGCGACGAAGGATCTCGACAGCTTCCTCGCTACCGATCTCGGCCACGCACCTACCGTGCTTAGGTGGATCGCCTCGAACGATGAGGATCCCCTCCAACTCGAGTAGCTCGGCAGCGCGAGCAATGGATACCAAGGCGTTGAGATTCACATCGCATAGCCTTACGCTAGCAATGCTGTGGAAACCCATGGATCTAGCTATCCATGCCCACGCAACGGCGAGAACCATGGGTATGCCAAGCGGTGCTTCGGGGAAGAAAACCGTATCCACGAAATCCCTGATACTCCTCAGCACTTCCTCCAACGCATCGCGATTCCTGGAAGGCGCCAGCTCGACGACGATCCTCATACCTAACCACGCTCTTTAGACCCTACATCGATAACCCCCTCAAAAACATAGCTTCGGAACCCAGTCGATCGGAGAAAACCCGTAGAGGAATAGATCGGGTAGCAATCGAAATAGAGGAAAGGGTTCAATGCATCTCGAAACACATAGCTAAAAACTTTGCGTTCATTGCGGTAGCCATACCATGGTTTGCATACTTATGTACTAGCACTGTACTTCCCTACCTAGGAATGTAGCATGCTTGAAACGATGTCTTCAACAATGCTAGTGCTCGCGATTTTGACAAGC
>JAMOOB010000426.1 GCA_027066265.1 Desulfurococcales archaeon | reverse complement strand
CAGTAGCGGTAACACTGCGATAGCGATAGCGTGGATGTGTAGGAGGCTGGGTCTAAAGGCGGTGTTCGTGGTTGAGAAAGGGATCTCGCCTACGAAGATAGCTACGCTTAGGCTTCTCGGTGCCGAAGTTATAGAGGTAGACATGGCTGGGTGGAGCGGCGTTGGTGAGGATCCGAGGTTCGCTACAGTGAAGAGAATCGTTGAGGAACGCGGAGCCGTATTCCTCAACCAGTTCGAGAACGAAGCGAACCACCTTGCTCACTACGAGACTACGGGACCCGAGATCCTTCAGAGCCTAGGCGATGTCAAGGCGTTCGTCATGGGTATCGGTACCTCGGGAACGATTACGGGGGTAGGGAGGTTCCTCAAGGAGAAGCTAGGAAACGATGTGCTGATCGTGGGAGTCGTGCCTAGAGGATCAGCGATCCTCTACGGAACTCCTAGGGAAGGAGAACCCATCGAAGGATTGTCGAAGCACTGCAGACCCAAACTCTTCGAGAAGTACCGTAGCTACATCGATAGGATCGTAGAGATCGATCTCGGAACAGCGCTCAACTACGTCAAGATGCTCGCGCAGCGAGAAGGGATCCTAGCGGGACCATCCACGGGAGCCGCTCTCGCCGTAGCTACGGAGGTTGCTAAGGAGGTCGAGGGCAACATCGTCACGATAGCGGCAGACCATCTCCAGAGGTATCCACACATTCTCCAGAACCTACTACGCTAGGAACCAGCTTCTCTACAGGAAGAAACGAGCTGCATTACTAGGTCGGTAAGCTCTTCGAAGCTCTTCACATCTCTCCACATCTGCACGAATCGAACGCGACCAACGTTCTTCTCGATGTCTTGCAGATGTATGTCTCTATCATCGATGTAGAGGATCTCGTTCGGATCTACAGAGATTCCATGCTCTGCAAAGTACTTCCTCATCATGTACCCCTTGAAGGGGTGTGGCTCTATAACGAAGTCATCGAAGTACTTATCGATATCGAAAGCACGTAGAGCTAGCACGGCAATCTCCTTCACGTTCCAGCTCAGAGCAACTACACGTAGATCGTGCTCACGAAGTTTCTCAAGGAATTCCCTAACACCTTCGAAGAGCTTCACGGTCCTCCCACGAGCATCCACGATCGTGT
>JAMOOB010000425.1 GCA_027066265.1 Desulfurococcales archaeon | reverse complement strand
CAAGGCTCTACCTCTACACCACAGCTTCGGAGGACTTCCCATTCGCTGCCATCTACACACCTGTAGACATCAGCGGAGGATACCTAAGAATCAAAGCATTGCTCGACACTGATCAAGTATCTTCGTACGCATTTAGGCTAAGGTTCGCTCTCGTAACGTGGAAGGCAGAGCCTAGCTATAGCGATAAGCATTGGAACAACGCTCAGGGAATGATGAAGCTCGTAGCTGGTGCAGCAATCGAAGGAGATGCGAATAACTATCCATACGATTTCTGTGCATGGAGACAGAAAGGAGATCCAAGCCAGTGGTGGGGCGATTACTATCGGGTAGGTGATTGGTACGTATCCAAGGGATACTGGCTACAGATACAGTATAGCACCGATGGCTTCACCGTTGAGCGTTGGGACGAAGGAGATCAATACAAAGGTCCTAGCTACGTAAGCTACTCGTGGTCCTACGCCAACACGGAGTACGACTTCGACGATATCAAGTACGCTGGCATCCTCGTTAGAAGCGATACGGGTTACCTATCCAAGGTAGCGATCGCCTACCTAGAAATCGAGGACGCGAAAGGCATCCGTAAGTACTTCATGGTTCCCAACATCCTTGGAATACAGGTGGTAGCGAACATAACGAACGTGGCGTGCAGCGCTAATGGATGCAACGTTACGGTATCCGTAACCACCAGCGATGGTGGAACCGCTAACAGCGGTAAGCTGGTTCTGCAGGGTAGCGAGGATGGTATGAAGTGGACGAACATTACGTACAAAGAGTTGAGCACAACGACGTTGCAGGCTGGATCTACGTATACGTTCGTAAACGTTCCGCAGTACACTTACTATAGAGTCGTCTACGATCCAGGGTACAGCACCTCACATCTCTACGCCGTAGCGAGTAGCTCTCCCGTAACGGCGGTATCGGCACCTGCACCCGTGCCCGAACCGATGTTGTTTGTAGCGTTGGCGGTGTTGATCTCTGCAATCGTGATGCTGATCACGTTATTGAAACACGTACAGCCATAGCTTGATTAATCGATACAGCTTTTTTGTAGCCAAAGCTCTTTCTCTACGGGTTTGCTCCATGTACGACCGTCCTCGCATCGTTGTTACGCCACCCGGACCTCGAGCCAAGGAAG
>JAMOOB010000424.1 GCA_027066265.1 Desulfurococcales archaeon | reverse complement strand
CTCCGAGACCACGGTCTTCGCGATCTTCGGCACCACGACGAGCGCGAAGGTCGCCGACGCGATCACCAGCGCGGCTACGGCGATGTACAGCTCGATGGGCATCTGCGAAGGGGTCTCCTCCGCGAAGACTATGGTCGTTGCAAGGACTCCGTTCTCGACCTTGGCGGACGAGGACATGTAGACGGTTCTGTTCTGCGGCGACTTGATCGTGGTGGGCTCGAGCTTTAGGTTCGGCGACGGTGGATAGACCTTGGTTCCGTTAACAACGATGTAGAACGGTGGCAGGTCGTTCAGCGACTTGAAAGGCTTCTTCCAGATTATGTTGACGAGGACTCTGGTCTCGTTGTTGTACTCGTACTCGTACTTCTTGACCTCGGCATCGCTAGGCACGGGGATCGCAACGTTGTAGTCCTTGGGGAATCCAACGGTTACCGTGAGGTACGCTCCGCTCCCGTTGACGTAGACCACCCTCGTTAGTGTTACGGTAACGTTCTCCGGCGTTGGGTCAGCAATGATGCCTAGACCGAGGTTAGCGCTCGGATACTCGTATTCACAGTTCCAGCACCACCATAGGAAACAATCGCAACCGGCATCATCCTCGAAGCTGAAGCCCCAGTACGCATCGTAAGCGGTATCCGAGCTGATCTTCCATGCATGCACTGGTCCGAGCTCGTACTTGCACGTTCCTCCGGTGCACGTGAGGGTTACTGGGTTTATGAGCATCTGGAGAACTTTCGATACACCGTACATCAAGATGAGGTTGGAGATAGCCGCCTCCGCTGGCTCGATGAAGGTGTACACGAACATCTCGGAGTACCAGATGCTCAGCAACGATCGTATCAATCCGTCGGCACCGAGCTGGCTAGCGGCTTGCTGTAGTTGCTGTATGTACTGCGGCTTCATCACGATCTTGAACCATACCTTGGTCTTGCCACGCACAGCGTACTTGTCTACGTACATGTAGATGTAGGCTCTGTACGGCGGATTGCTAGAGCTGTAGAACACCCTTCCGCTGTACGAAGCCTTGATCCATGCGCTCCTATCGTCCCACGTCCACAGGATGTAGTACGCTTTGTAGTAGCCCCACACGCCTAGGCTAGGCTCGTAGAACGCTGGGCAGTTCCAGGTGCTGGTC
>JAMOOB010000423.1 GCA_027066265.1 Desulfurococcales archaeon | reverse complement strand
ACCACCCACCTAAGCTTACCCTCAGCAGCTCTACGCAGGAATACTTCGTTGATTTCTCGCCTAGCTCGAGCAGCCAACGCTTGCCTAGAGGGGTCTATGGATGCTAGGTAGCGGGTATGCGTACTCGATACGATGCTTATCATAGCATCGATGTTCTCGACCAAGAACTTATCGAGCTTAGGTACGTGCTGAAGCACGTCCTCCGATGCGTAGCGTAGGAACGCTTCGGAGATCATCTCGTCGCGTACGAAGATGTAGGGATAGACACCGTTCGAGGCGAGCACCTTTACGAGCTCTACCATTAGGGGAAGCGCTTCGTAGCTACCGCTTACCGCAACCTCCCAACCGCGTTGAGCTTCGATGCAGTACCTAGCCAAGAGCTCGGCGTGCTTAGCTACGTAGGGACTCCACAGCAAGGCGTAGCACCGTAGAGCTAGGCTACGCAGTTTAGTAAAAAACGATTCTCGGTAAGCTACTTCCGGGGGATCGTGAACGAATCCTTTACGGTATACATCGAGGAGCTCGATAAGGTGGTTAAGTTCGTTGATAGGGTTCGAGAACTTCATCAACTCGACGAGATCGTGTCTAGAGGAACAGCGTTTCCGGTAGCTATCTACGGTCCGGAAGGCTGTGGCAAGACTGCGTTGCTCAAGTACGTTGCTCGTAGTCTTGCTAAGCGTAGCGATACGATCGTTATCTACATCGATGCTCTCGAACAGTTCGAGCTCGAGAAAGCTCTCCTTTCTTCGCATAGAGAGGTTCTCGAAGTGGTTCGCGACGTCTCGTCCGTACCGATAGGATCCGCGTTAGCACGTCTATGCATGTCCTTGGTAACGCGGTTAGCGTCAAGGATCTCTCTGAAAGGAAAGAACGTAGTGTTGCTGATAGACGACGTGTATCGAGCGATCGGGTTGGAGAACGTCGATCGCTACACTAAATCGTTGTATGAATGGATTGGCTACCTACACGAGAAGTTCGAGGTATCGAACGTAGCGATAATCTTGACGACGTCGGAAGGCGTTTCGAAGCGAGAGCTGTCCAAGCATACCTACGTAGATCTACGCATGCTATGGAATCTCTCTAGAGAAGGGTTCGAGGAGCTGGTTCAACAACTAGATCAGCTGAGGAACGTAGACGTGGAAGAGCTTTGGATTTTGACGGGTGGGAACCCGAGAGCGTTGATAGATATCGCTAGACGTGGATGGAACGTCGAGAGATGGATGGAGTACCTCTACGAAGGTAAGATTCGTAGGGCAATGCATCTCGTTGGTAGGGAGAAGCTTAGGTCTCTCGCCGAGGATCCGGACAGCGATTGGGTAGCAGCTGAGAGACTCGAGGAGATGGGGCTCATGATAGAGCTTAGGAGGGCTTCAGCCGTGGGCACGGTTCCGGATCCGTGTACGGAGCTCGGAGTGGGAAGGGATTGGGCGTGGCAACTACCTGCGTATCGATACGTAGTGCTTCGTAGAATCGGTGAATGAGGAAGATCTTCTTAGAGTTCTGCTAGGGTCTCGATCTGCGTGTTCAAGTCTGTTTGATTCGAGTGTTGGTCTCCGTGAACACGCGCCCCCTTATTTCCATACATAGCGTGGAAGCGCACGGCGTAGAGTAGGTGCTTAGATATGAGCGAACGTATTGTTCCTACGGTATGCCCGTTCTGTGGCTTTGGCTGTCGTCTATTCGTCAAGAGCTTCAACGGTGTTCCGGTGGGGATCGAGTACGTTAGGCACGATCTTCCTCCGAACTACGGTAGGCTCTGCCCTAAGGGTGCATCGGCCGCGGATTTCCTTCGTCATCCCGATCGCTTGACGAAGCCTCTGAAACGTGTTGGTGAAGGAGAACCTCGTTTCAGGGAGATCAGCTGGAGCGAAGCTATTCGCGAGATCGTCGAGGTGTTCAAGAAGATTCGTCGCGACGATCCGAACGCTGCTGGATTCCTATCGAGCGCCAAGTGTACGAACGAGGAGAACTACTTGATGCAGAAGCTCGCTCGTCTCTTCGGCACCAACAACGTCGATCACTGCGCTAGGCTCTGCCACGCACCTACCGTTGCAGGGCTTCTCCAAACCGTTGGCGCGGGTGCGCAAACGAATCCATTCGAAGACATTCTCAAGACCAGAGCGATCTTCGTGATAGGGTACAACCCTGCCGAGAGCCATCCCGTGGTCATGAACTACATACTGCGCGCCAAGGATGCGGGTGCAAAGCTCATCGTAGCGGATCCTAGGAGAACGAGAACGACGTGGTTCGCCGACTACTTCCTACAGTTCAGGCCCGGTACCGATGTAGCGCTCCTCAACGGTCTTGCCCACGTGATCGTTAGGGACGAGCTCTACGATAGAGAGTTCGTCTCGAAGAGAACGGTAGGCTTCGAAGAGCTTAGGCAAGCCCTAGCCAGGTATACGCCGGAGTACGTAGAGAAGGTAACGGGCGTACCCGCGAGACTCATCGAGGAAGTTGCTCGCGTCTTCGCAACGGCTGGGCGCGGAATCATTATGTGGGCAATGGGTTTGACGCAGCATACTACGGGTACGGACAACGTTATCGCAGCCTCCAACCTAATGCTGCTCTGCGGCTACATCGGTAAGGAGGGATGCGGAATCTATCCGATGAGGGGGCAGAACAACGTTCAGGGAGCATGCGATATGGGTGCGTTAGCGAATCTGTTGCCGGGCTACAGAAAGGTTGTGGACGATGCTAAGAGGAGAGAGGTTGCGAAGCTCTGGGGCGTCGAGGATCTGCCGTCCGAGCCCGGGTTAACGGTCGTGGAGATGATGCACGCTGCTGCGAGCGGTAAGCTTAGAGCTATGTACATCATGGGCGAGAACCCTGCTGTAAGCGATCCGAACCTTAACCACGTTTACGAAGCTCTAGAGAAGCTGGAGTTCCTCGTGGTTCAGGACATATTCCCGACGGAAACCGCTCGATTCGCAGACATCATCCTTCCAGCAGCTGCGTGGGCTGAGAAGGAGGGTAGCTTCACGAGTACCGAGCGCAGGGTTCAGTGGAGCTTCAAGGCATGCGATCCACCTGGCGAAGCTAAGCCCGATTGGCTCATACTCACGATCGTAGGGAAAGAGCTCGGACTACCAGGTTGGAGAGAGTACAGCGGTCCCGAAGACGTTCTTAGGGAGATCAACGAAGTAGTTCCGCAGTACCGAGGAATAACGCCCGAGAGACTGAAGAAGAACCTCGAAGGAATCTTCTGGCCATGCCCATCCCCAGACCATCCAGGTACCAAGAGGCTTCACGTAGAGAGGTTCCCGACGCCGGACGGCAAGGCTAGGCTGATACCCGTCGAGTACAGACCGCCGGCAGAGCTACCAGACGACGAGTACCCATTCATACTAACGACTTGCAGAATCGTGGGTATGTACCACACGAACACCATGACCGGAAGGATACCTTCCCTCGTCAAGAGATGGATCGGTCCCTACGCAGAGATCAATCCAAGCGATGCCGAGAAGCTCGGTATACGCAGCGGTGATAGGATCGTGATCGAGACGAGGAGAGGTCGATACGAATGCGTAGCCAAGGTAACGAACAGCGTTCCGCCGGGAATCATCGCCGTTCCATGGCACTGGGGAGCGAACGTGTTGACGAACGATGCTCTGGATCCCGTATCGAAGATCCCGGAGTACAAGGTATGTGCATGCAGAGTTGTTAAGAAGGGGTGATGATTCGTGGCTAAGAGGATCCTGATAAACCTGGGTCGATGCATATACTGCCGTGCATGCGAAGTAGCTTGCGAACACGTTCACGGAAGATCGAGGATTAGGGTATTCGAGTACGCCGAGATAATGGCTATCCCGCTGAACTGTAGACACTGCGAGAAAGCTCCCTGCATCGAGGTTTGCCCAACCCGAGCGCTGTACAAAGACGATGACGGTGCCGTCGTGCTGCAGCCGCTTAAATGCATAGGCTGCATGATGTGCGCAATCGTGTGTCCATTCGGCGTTCCCGAGCTTGATGAGAGCAACAAGATCATGGCTAAGTGCGATCTATGCAAGTCTAGGAGAGAACGTGGCGAGCTACCAGCATGCGTAACGGTGTGTCCAGCCGATGCCTTGGTGTACGGCGATGTTGAGGAGCTGATGGTTGAGAAGAAGAAGCTCGTGGTGGAGAAAGTCGTAACCTCGCTTAGGGAAGGAACCGTACCACCCTTCCTAGCTAGCATGGGCTTCGTAGGGAAGAGTCGATGATCGATCCACTAACTTTTTCCCTACTCATCTCGTTCCTAGTCCCCGCACTCTTCGCCCTACCCCTCTTCCTACTCGATGGTAGGCGTGCCGACGTATTCATGCTCCTAGGCATGGGTCTCACGCTCACCTCCTCCCTCTACGCCTTCGCACTCTTTCTTACGGAAGGCATGCCTACGAAACACGTAGTGCTCATCAAAGCTAACGGCGTGGAGTACTTCGGCCTTATCATAGATAGGATCTCGATGATCGTAACCTTCGTCGTAGCTACGGCGGGCTTCGCATTCCTTCTCTACAGCGTTGAGTACATGTCTCCGAGGAACCGCGAACACCCCGTGGAGCGAGGCAAGGGTAGGTTCTACGCATGGATGCTACTCTTCGTAGCCGCTACCCTAGCCTTCGTACTCTCCTCGACGTTGATAGAGATGCTCATGTTCTTCGAACTCATGTCTCTTAGCTGCTGGGGCGTCGTATCCTTCTACTACACACCCGAAGCAAGGAGAGCAGCTCTCAAAGCATTCGTAACGACTCACGTAGGAGCATTGCTGGGTCTATTCGTAGCCACGGCGATCTGCCTCAACAGCGTTGGAGATCTATCGCTCGAAGCATTGACGAAGCTCGAACCCAGCGAGAAGCTCATCGTATTCGCTGCGCTCCTCGTAGCCGCGATCACCAAGTCGGCACAGTTCCCAACCTATTCATGGCTACCCGACGCAATGGTTGCGCCTACACCCGCATCCGCGTTCCTCCACGGAGCTGCGATGATAGAGATGGGTGTGTACCTCCTTGCTCGAGGCGTTCAGTTCCTCCAACCCCTACCCATGGAGGCAGCCAACGCTTTGCTCGCCGTAGTGTGTCTAAGCCTCGTACTCACTGCATTGATGTATCCGCTGCAGAGGGATGCCAAGCGATTGCTTGCGTACTCAACGATAGCCGAATCAGCAACTATGTACGCAGCTCTCGTACCAGCGTGCCTAGGGATCGTCGACGGGATCTACGTATCGATATACATACTAGCACTCCACGCATACGTCAAGGGTCTAGGATTCCTAACCACCGGTCTCTTCAGCTACTACTTCGGAGAGAAGACGATAGACCACGTCAGGGGATTGCTTAGGAAGAGCCCGTTCACAGCCTTCTGCTGGATAGTATCGCTCTTCGGATTAGCTGGCTTACCACCCATGCCACTATTCTTCGGAAAGCTAGCGCTCTTCGCGATCCTAGCCAAGGCTCTCGCAAACAGTTCCACGATAGCGATCCTCATCGTCGTACTGCTCATCGACGTAGCTTCCTTCGGTATCACAGCCCTTCGATGGATCCACGAAAACCTGCTGAGCGAGCCAAGCGATGGCGCGAAGATATCTCTGCACCCCATCTTCGTAAGCTCTCTGAGCCTACTACTCGCTCTACTCTTCGCAGCTCCATTCATAGCTACACCACTCGTAGGCGTTGTCGTAGGGTGGTGACTCGATGGATACGCTGATGGTTCTCGGATCCGTACTAACGCTCTCCAGCGGTCTAGGGCTAGCGCTCTCCGTTGGCAGCCATAGATCGAAGAGCGTTGCGTTGCCTAGCATCGCACTCGGTTCGATAGCTCTGCTCTCGTTCCTAGCCCTAGCCCTGTACATGGCTCTCGACGGAAGGATCGTGGAGATCAGCGTTCTGAGGCTTGAGATGGGATGCGACTACGTATCGCTACTCATCGTGCTGAACATCGTTGTGCTCGGTATCGCTAGCCTCGTAGCTTCCTACGGCTACTGCCAGATCGTTGACGAGTATGGGTACGGACCTTACTATACGCTGCTCCTAGTCTTCGCGTTATCCATGGCGTTGATACCCCTGGTAAGGAACTGGCTATGGTTTCTCCTCGCCTTCGAAATCATGACTCTCGCGAGCTACTTCCTCGTAGGCTACGAGTATAGAGATCGACGCGTAGCAAGGATCGCGTGGATGTACTTCATCACCATGCATATCTTCTGCACCCTTCCGCTCATCGTTGCCGTTGGGATGGTGTATGGATACGCCAACACCCTCAGCTTCGTCAAGGCTAGGATCCCGGACGTTGCTCTAGCTCTATTCCTCCTAGGCTTTGCAGCGAAGAGTGGACTCTTTCCACTCCACTTCTGGCTACCAGATGCACACCCCGTTGCACCTACGCCTGTCTCAGCACTGTTGTCGGGAGCGATGGTAGAGATCGGTGTGTATGGAATGTATAGAGTGCTCGAACTC
>JAMOOB010000422.1 GCA_027066265.1 Desulfurococcales archaeon | reverse complement strand
CATGATCAAGTACGGCAAGAACCCGACGGGACCAGGATAACTCCTTCGCTAGGATCGTGGGGTAGGGGCTCGACTCCGAGTCCTAAAGCCAAATCTCTTTTTCCTTACTCTTCTTCTCGTTCTCAGCGCATCTACACAGATCGTTTCTCTTCTCCTTCATTGCTTGGGGAAGAACGATGCGTAGACTCTACCTACTGCTGTTCCTCGTGTTCGCATCGATAGCGATATCGAAGTTCTTCACTCAATCAAGCTACGAGAGCTTCGTGGTTGTTATCACTAATCCGAACAGCTACGATCTCGTCCATTACCAGGTTAGGATCGATCTAAGCACTGTCCTAAACGAGCCTAGGTACCTAAGGGTAACAGATGAGAACGGCAACGAGCTTCCTTACTGCTTCGAGCAACCCAACGGAGAATGCAATACAACGCCGAGCCTAGTGATCTGGGTGAAGGTCTCGAGGATACCAGCGAACGGAAGGACTAGGATAGTAGTAGAGATCTCGAGCACCAACCATGCTAGGAACGGTAGGGACGTCTTCGATCTCTACGACGATTTCAACGATGGTGTTCTAGATACTAACCTATGGCGTGTAGTCGGTTCTCTCGATAGAATCGAGGAAGGGAACGGTGTTCTCCATGCGTGGTCGAACAACGACGGTTGGCAAGGTATTAGGAGCGTAACCAGCTTCTCGAGAAACCATGTACTCGAGTTCAGGGTGAGAATCGTAGGTGATAGAGGTGGACAAGCAACTCTATACCTAGGCTTTTACCAAGCAGACGCTGCAGATCCCTCACCAGGATCGTCCGAAGCCCTGTCGCCGAGCATCAAGCATGTTGGTTTCGGAGAAGGGTGGTGCAGAGATTGGGGTCTCTGTGCAGAGCAAGCAGATGGTACGCATAGAGAAGGGGAATGGGTTTTCGGTGTTGCGGGGGATACGGACATAGTGTTCCTAGCTAAGATCGTTTGGAGCGATAGCTACAGCCGTATACGTCTCCTAAATCTAGAAGCCAACGAACAAAAGGAGACCAACCTCGTTAGGTACGTACCCAACGAATCTGCAAACGTGTTCCTAGCTGTAGAGGACCACGACTCAGGGTGGGGGCCACTCGAACTTTTCGTGGACTGGGTAAGGGTTAGGAAGTTCGCT
>JAMOOB010000421.1 GCA_027066265.1 Desulfurococcales archaeon | reverse complement strand
CAAGGCTAGGGGCAAGATCGTTAGAGCCACGAGGTACATGAGCCTACTACTCTAGCACGAGAGCAACGACAACGTTAAAAAGATGTGGAATGCTTAACCTAGCTTCCTTAGGATCCCTTCGAGAATCCTAGCATGTCTCTCCTCATCTCTCGCCGTATACTCGAACAACGTTTTCCAAGGCTCGTCGTGATGCGAAGCTTCTTCGTGTCTAACTCTAGCAGCTTCCTTCTCTTCCTCAATCCTCTTCCTAATGAACTCCTTCAGATCCCCAACCTTACCTGCTTGAACCAAGGCTTTCGCACCATGCATAGCTTCCTCGAAAGCAATCATCTTCAGAGCTTGAGCAACCTCTACCAAACCCTGCTCCTCAGCTACGATAGCTGCTGCAAGATATTCAACGATCTCCTCGGCTTCACCACGAACCCATTTCTCGAGGTATTCCTCCAACTTCAAACCCGTCACCAGACCTAACCTAGGGATAACGAACCATTAAGTGTTTCGTTACAAGAATCCTAACCAACTAAAGAAAAACATTTGATTAAGATCCTCGAGCTTCTCTACGATGTAAATTCCTTGCTCATCAATTCCTTCAAGAACTTTAGCTTCTCGATGCTCGACATAGATTTGAGCTGTTCCCTATACTTCTCCTCGAGATCCCTTAGCTTGAAGCTCGTGTAGAGAGCTTCCCATATCTTCATCCCTATCTCTATCGTTTCGTAGTCATCCCTAGTTATCATCCTAAGACCATCGAAGATAGCTTTGATACCCCTTGCCTCGGGAACCTTGTCTAGCTCACCCTCGATATCTGCAGCATACATGATCTCTGCGATTCGATGAACGTACGGATCCTTAATCGAGTACTTCTCCACGAGAACTTCGAACGTACACTTGTTATCCCTATGACTCAGCTCAGTACCCTCGATATCGAACGGAATACCGTGCTCCGGCTTCAATTCTTCCCTTGACCATTCTATGAATACGAACTCTGCTTCAAGATCGATAAACTTCTTGATTAACCATGCACACGCAGTTCTATCAACATGGGGAAACCTACGCGTAACCCACCTCACATCGATACACCGAGATACGTACGAAGTGCACCATAATAACGTTCAGATCTCGAACAATACATGATTGGTTGGTTAGAAAT
>JAMOOB010000420.1 GCA_027066265.1 Desulfurococcales archaeon | reverse complement strand
GCCAAGATTCTTGGAATCGATCATCTCCTCGATGGGGTAGCCCCGATAATCAAGCTCAATCTTCGAGAAGCTGATAGCGTTGGAGCGAGGTACGTCTACGGTAAGCACCTCATACTCATCGACGTCCCCAAAACCTGTAGAGTGGAGGACCTACTGCCCAGCCTTGACCATGAGCTAGTGCATTTCTTGCAGGACAATGTGCTTGGGCTAAGTCCTAGGGCACCTAGGTTCGTTGTCGAAGGGATGGCTAGCTTGGTAGAGCTGCTTCTACATGGGAAGATCCGTGGCTACGAGAAGGAGCTTCTTGCGTACATCGCTTGGTGCCTTGTTCAGGATAGGAACCATCTATGCCTAGCCATAGACCGCGTCGACCTTGCCAAGGCTCACGGAGTAACTGCTAGTATACTGCAGCGGGGACTCGGTATGAGTTACGTTGAGTCTGCGCGTGCTAAGAGGAGGATTGGTCTCGCTATCGTGGGATTAGCGTTGCTGTGGTTAGCACCTCTACTGGTTGGCTGGATCATTACTGGCAAACCCGTGCTGGTTCAGTACGGTGTAGCGGACAAGGTGTGTGGTACTCCACCCAACTGCAATCCCAACAACAACGAGACATGCAAACAGATCCTAGAGCAGATCAATGCGTGCAGGAACGTCATCATCAACCCGACGTACCTAGTGCAAGCCATTGGCACGGTGATAGCGATCTGGGCACTACTATCAGCCGCAATAGCGCTCAAGACATCCGAGTAGCGGTGATGGTAATGAGGTTCTTCTCCACGACACTCTTTTTACTGATCATTGTTCTTCTCGTTCCGCAGTCCATTCTAGCTGAGAATGCTAGCAATAGCAGCGCTACCTGTACCGCGAGCAGTTCTAGCGATGGTGGTGGCTGTGCTTGGTGGGATGTTCCTTGTCACTTGATGCACTTCTTCGAGTGGTTCGTCACGGAGGGTGCTAGGGTAGCTCTCAAACCCTTCGAGCCATTGATCAACTACACCCTTGCCCAACCCTTGGCTAGGCTAGGCGTTTCGCTACCGGTGTTCGAGGCTCCGCAGCCACAGCCTTTTGCAAGCGATGCGCTTAGCGACGCGATGTACTCCCTATGGAGCGTCAGCATGTACATAGGCTTTGCAATCCTTGCCGCGGGGCTCAT
>JAMOOB010000419.1 GCA_027066265.1 Desulfurococcales archaeon | reverse complement strand
CGAAGTAGCTAAGCTACGGATCTTGGTCGAGGTTCTGCGTAGAGGAAGCAGTAACGCTACTCCAGCTATCGCTAGCATCGACGCGTTGAGCGCTAGCCTCGATTCGTTGGGTAGCGATGTTCCGAGAAGAAACGCTGCTAAGAAAGCTACCGTAGCACTCATACCGATCGCAAGCCCGTGAACCGTACCTAGCTCTGGATCCGAAACACGTTTCTTCCTAAGGTAGCTACCTAGGAATGCAGCAAAGATCTGAGAAACGAGTATCGTACCAACGACTCGCTTCAGATCCATTCCCATGAACGCGAAGACGAGCATCATGGTCGATGCGTAGGGGGTTCCAAGCCATACGTAGAGTATGGAGACGATCGTAGAGCCTAGGAGTAGAGCTAAGAAAGTTAATGGATCGAGCAAGCTAACTCACCTCGATCAAACCACGCTGCTCTAGGTACTCGACGACTTTCCTAACGTTGTTCTCAACGCTATCGTGTTCCGTATCGACGACTAGCTCAGGATTCTCCGGCTCTTCGTAAGGATCGCTAATCCCAGTGAAGTGCTGGATTTCGCCAGCTAGAGCCTTCCTATACAAACCCTTGGGATCCCTACGAATGCACTCCTCCAAGCTACACTTAACGAACACTTCTATGAATGGAATACCCTCTTCCTCAACGATCCTACGGATCTCAGCACGAACTTCGCGGTAAGGAGATACGAAGCTGCATAGAACGATGACGCCGTTCCTAGCAAGCAACCTAGCTATCCATGCAACCCTTAGTAGATGCCTTCGTCGCTCCTCCTTCGTGAACCCAGCATCGGGATTAATCGTCTTCCTAACCCAATCACCGTCAAGAACCTCGACGCGGTAACCACGAGCTTTAAGAACCTCAGCAACGCCGCGAGCAATAGTAGTCTTTCCACTCGCTGGCAATCCCGTGAACCATACCACGAATCCTTTCTCGATGCATCTAATCATCGATGATCCCATTAATTAAACTTAATTAATCGTATAAAAGCTTTGCCCTCCGTAGGGAAAAGAGGTCCGTTGAACATCGATAGAATGGAGAGGGTTTCGCCGATGGTTGGACTCTTTAGCGTTAGGATCGAGAACTCCCTAGCTCTACCAGTACCTCGCTCAATGCGTTTATCAACTCCTTCACGTC
>JAMOOB010000418.1 GCA_027066265.1 Desulfurococcales archaeon | reverse complement strand
ACACCGTCGCCGAAGCTGATGCCTATCACCGGCGTATCGTCGAACAAGCTCAATCCGTAGATCGTTCCGTAGTCGAACCTAATCAAACCGTTGCGGTAGAGAACCACGGCAAAGTTCTGCTCACCGTTGCGAATCCCAAAGATTACGTGAAAGCCTGTGTACCAGCGTATGTACACACACGGTGGGGGTGGGGGTGGTGGAGGTGGAGGAGGCGGCGGTGGAGGAGGTGGAGGAGACACTGTGTACCAGCGTATGTACACACCCTCTCCGTACTGATCAACGTAGCTCGTGTTGACGTAGATATCGTAGGGATAGAGATCCGCCCAGAACGGAGCTATCATCCTATTGTTTTCAAGATCCGTCTCCGAGGAACTGTACCAGTCTCCGTCGGGATCCCATCCCAGAGCAACGAAACCGTTGCTATGTACGTAGATAGCGTCGTACGTAGCGCTGTAGTAGGGGAAGGAGAAGGGTAGGTTGAGGAGCCACGAATCATCGTTGGAGCTCCAGCCCGTCGAAGTTCCTTGGTTGGGGTCGAAGAGGTTGGTGGGCATGATCCATTCCTGGTACTGAACCCTGTAGTTAGGTCCATCGCTCGCCGGAAGCTTCTCCATAACCTTGGTCAAGCCGTAGTGCTGCGGGTCGAAGGTTGCGGATGGGTTTCCGTAGAGCATGTATATGGTTACGGTTCGTCCACCGGGTAGCCTAGGTATCTTCACCCAGATCACTGCCTGTTCGTTGGTGGAGTCCCACTTCTCGATCCAGTAATCGAGTACGGTGACGCCGTCGCTTAGAACGAACCTTATGTCCGAGCCATCGGGGTTCGCTTTCGAGAAGTCGAAGTTCGTGGAGTTGAGCACGATCTTAACGGTGTAGTTCACGAGGTCGGTACCCGTGTTCTCGGTGATGTTGATGGGTTTGTAGTAGCTCCATTCGCTGAACGCTGGGAATCGATAGACCGTGGTGTAGCTGGGGGAAACAGCGATGTAGTCTCCATCGATGCTCTGCAGCGAATCTATGGAGCCACGGATTAGGTTGCCTACATCGATCGAGAACCCGGTCGGTGGTTGGGGATCGGTGAGGGTTCCGTTGTACCCCAGCACGGCTACGGTGTAGTTCTCTACGGGTATCGGTGCGTACACTATGCTGTAGCTAGCG
>JAMOOB010000417.1 GCA_027066265.1 Desulfurococcales archaeon | reverse complement strand
ATTTCTTCGAACTATGCCTAGTTCCTTACCAGGGTGGTTTCGAGGGAGTTCTACCCATTGTCAAGAGCTTCGTTTACCCACCAATAGCAGCTCTAGTGGATGGGCCACGAAACGAAGCTCTAGATCGCTACGTTACGAGCTTGATATCCATCGAGCCTTCATGGCTGGAACTCTACGCATTGAAACGATGTGAATGGGATGAGAACAGTCTCGTCATACGATTAGTGAATCCACTGCCCAAGGAATGCATGGCTAAGATAGTGTTCAGAGGTCTTCGAGGATCTGAAGTCTGCTACGCTAACCTTAAGGAGGAAATTGCTGAGTGTAGACCATTCACCGAAATCGTTGAGATACCGATGCGTAGCGGAGCTATAGAGACTCTCGTAGTGAAGAACGCCTACGTCGATACGCGTCTATTCAAGGAATTCAACAACCGTTCGAGTTCATCGATGAGTTCCGTGGATACGTAGCCTCGATCTTCTATCTCGCGAACGATCTTGGTACACATGTTCAACGCCATCGCCATACCTTTCGAATCATTTGTAATACTGCTCGCAACGATGATCTCTCTCAACAAGTACATAGCGTAAGTGAGATTGCTACCACGTGGTACACCAACAATTTCGAGAATCTTAGCCATTACGTTTCGCCATTGCTCTGGATAATCGTAGGCACGCGTTAAGGGCATCGTAAAGAACACGACTTTTCCTCGACCGTATTCGTTGATTAACACCAGCGGAATGCCATTGTATTCAACGAGTACCTTTGCTGTACTCGGTTCGATCTCTTCTCTGTATCCCGAGATCACGGTACACGTCTTGCCTAGGCATAGAGGGTAAGCATAGCCTCTCACCGCAAAGTCTATCCTTCGCTTTTCAACTCCAAGCAATTCGTTTACTACATCTCTACAGTCCTTGTTCAGGTAAGCGAATCCAGCATCAACGATAAGTATTCCACCGTTGTAAACCCAGTTCGAGATCTCTCTAAGTGCTTTGCATTCTATCCAGGGCTCTCCAATAGCTAGTAGAACGCTATAGTTGGTGAGATCACCTACGAGATTCATGTCGTCTGCGTAGACGAAATCTATCTTGTAGCCAAGGTATTGGCTGAAGAGTGTGTACATCGCTAACCAATCGAAGGAGACGAACCAATCGCTCGAAACCAGTACGTGGCTAGGTTCCGAGTATAGCATGGCAACCTTAGCTCGTTGTTCAAGGTATGCAGAACTCAGCTGCTTAATACACGGATCCAGCTTCTTCGCTACCGAGATCGCTGAACTAATGTAGTTACCAACCTCTTTAAGGTCCTTGAACTCGTCTACGATTCCATAGCGACCCCCATCCATCTGTGCAAAGAGATCGTCCCACTCAAACCATCCTACGAACTCGCTACCCATCTGCAGCGCCATGATTACCCATCTAACGACTTCGCTCTTGGTGGGATCGCCCTCCTTATCGTTCAATTCGAGAATTGCAACCTTCTTACCAGACATGCTACGTATCGAATCGAGTGCTAGAGCTATCCATTCACCTCCTGACTCCGCTGGATAGATATCTATCGCTGCCACGTCTATGGATCTAGAGACGAACGTTGTTCGAGGCGATGTAGCTGAGTAACCTCCTTGGCTCCAGAACCACCAAGGCATCTCATTGACTATCACTAACCTGCTTGGATCGAGGCTCTTTACGTACGACGCTATCTCGTGAGTTACGTTAGCAATGATTTGTTGGCTGAATATCCTCCACCTAATCCACATCTCTACCCACGTAGCGTTATCTAGGGACCAATCAAGCCAGTTCTCGGACCGTGGTCTAGGTATCGATGCATTGCAAAGCGAATCACCGTACCTAGCTAAGCACCAGCGTCTGAACATCTCTACGCATTCCTTACTGTAGTCGCAAAGCGTGTTGTGCCAATACATGTTCTCAGGCATGTGTAGCTCGTTGAATACGTTGTAGGCTACTACGCTTGGATGCTTTCTAGCAACTTCAACTATCTTCCTCGCGAAACTCTTCATCATGTCTACGAACTGTTTCGAACATGGAGAGAACCAGCCGAACACCTTGCCTCGTTGATCATGCATCAAAACGTTTTCCTCCGCCCATGGTGGTGGGTACTGCGCTATCGTTATCACTACCTTCATCCCGAGCTCGTCGCAGAGCTTAAGGAATTGATCCAGAGTCCACGTATCCACATCACCACCGTACGTTAATGCGTTCGAAGGCGCTACATAGAATACTCTGACGGTATCGAACCCCATCCTCTTCATCATCTCGAGATCCTTCCTCCAGTAATCGTAGTTTGGTTGTTCGTAAACGTGGTAGGATACAACAAATCTAATCGATCTATTCATCTCGATCAAGTTGATACGTTTGCCTACACTCGTCGATACCGTGCCGCTTACGAAGCTCGTCTTCGTGAAAGTTGCGCTGCTCGAGGTTACGGTTACGAATTCCTGAGATACGTTAGCTACGGTTTCGCCAGCACTCTGATAGCTCGAGGTAGTTGATAGGTGTAGAGAGACGAAGTATATTGAAAGGATTGCGACGAAGATCAGCGACCACGCTATGATTAGCTTCGCAATGCTTAGTCGATGACCTCGCAATGAAGCTCTGACACTCATGGCTACGTAAACGCATATCGATAGACCTATGCCTAGAGAAGCTAGATCGAGTGCAAGCGAGGATGTAGCTTCCTTAGATCCAGCAACAACCTTGAGGATCAATGTCGGTAGAACTAGAAGGGATAGGAAAGCTATGAAGAATCCTATTGCGAAGAGTGTGCGAGAAACCATAACGTCGCTCATGTCGAGGGATCACCTCTTTGCATAGAGCCAACACCTAACGTACCTCCCGTTCTCGACTTCTATCAATGGAGGTTCTTTCTCGGTACATATATCCATTGCGTACGGGCATCGGGTATGGAACCTGCATCCTTTGGGTGGATTCGTAGCGCTCGGTATGTCGACTTCTCGAAGACGCAACCTCTTCTTCCTCGCGATTTCAAGATCGAGCTCGGGAGCTGCATCTACCAATGCCTGCGTATATGGATGCAACGGATTCTCTATCACTGCTCGTGGCGGTCCGAACTCAACGAATTTACCTAGGTACATAACGCCTATCTTGCCCCCCGTCTTCTCGGTTATGTACCGAGCTGATGCAAGTTCGTGGGAAATGAATACGTAGGCAACTCTTCTTCGTTCCCAGTACTCAAGCATCAAGTTCATTAAGTCGACTCGAAGCGCTACATCGACAGCTGTGATGGGTTCGTCCGCCACAACTACATCGGGTTCAACACTCGTTATCAAAGCGAAGAGTATTCTCTGTCTTTCACCTCCCGATAGCTGGTGAGGATACCTAAAGATGTATTCCTCGGGAGGAGTGACCTTTATATCGCTTAGAATCTTGAGCACGTAGTCAATGCATTCAGCACGCGATGTTACGCGCTTCCACTTGAGTAAGGGAGTACAGAGGATTTCAAACACCGTTTTCGAGGGGTTGAACGCTGAGTAGGGATCTTGAGGCATGTATTGGACACGAAGCTTGTACTCGAAGAATCCTTTCGGATCCTCTCTGTACATCTTCCATACATCTCGTCCCTTCCACAAGATCGTTCCTTCCGTTGGTTTTACGAGACCTGCTATAGCTTTCCCCAACGTTGTCTTACCGCATCCAGACTCCCCTACCAAGGCAATTACGTCGCCTTTACGTATCTTGAGCGAAACTCCGTCAACTGCCCGTACAACTCCTTTAACTCCCCCGATCCTCTTCTTGATTACGAAGTGTACCTTGAGATCCCTAACCTCTAGTAGAGGAACCTCGTTCACGTCCATAGCTTCGACACCTCCACCTCTTCCCATCGATGGCATGCAACGAAATGATCCTTCTCCACCTCTACCATCTTTGGCTCCACCTTCCTACACACATCGGTAGCTAACGGACATCTAGGCCAGAACCTACATCCTGGAGGCGGATTCACGGGATCTGGATGGCTTCCAGGAATCGGTTTCACGAACCTTAGCTCTCCACGAAGTGGTGGTATTGCTTTGAGGAGTCCTACAGTGTATGGATGTCTAGGGTTACGAATTATCTTATCTATGGGACCAAACTCTACGACTTTGAATGCGTACATAACCGCTACGTAGTGTGCTAACCCTGCAATTAGTGGTAGGTCGTGCGTAATGAATATCATCGTCATATGGTACCTCTCGTGGATATCCTTAAGCAGATCTATCAATACCTTCTGGGAAATGAGGTCAAGAGCTGAGGTTGGTTCGTCTAGTATCAGTACTTTGGGATCGAGTAAGAGAGATAATGCTATGAGGGTACGCTGCTTCATACCACCGCTAAGTTGATGAGGATAGGATTCGAGAACTCTCTCTGGATCAAGTTTCACAAGCTCGAGTAGTTTACATGCTTTCTCTAGAGCGATCTTCTCGTCGAGTCCATGTGCTCGAGCAGTATCCAGGAAGTGATCCTTTATCTTTATCGTTGGATTGAAAGAGTTTTGCGCTCCCTGAAAAACCATTGCGATCTCTCTCCATCTAATGATGCGAAGCTCCTTAGGCGAGAGCTTTAAGATATCTACAACGCCTCCCAAGAGATCACTTCGAAATAGGATCCTACCCTCGATCTTACCAGGATAGGGTACCAACTTCATCAATGCTGACGCCATCATAGTTTTTCCGCTTCCGCTCTCTCCAACAATCGCCGTTACACGCCCTACGCGAAAATCTATCGTAACTCGATCGACAACCCTAGCAATACCACGAGGCATTTTATAAACAACGCTTAGATCCTCAGCTCGAAGAACAACGTTTGGCGGAAGCTCTAGAACCCCCTCCACCGCTCAATCTCCCGGTAGTACCGAAGTTCACTGTTCCGTTAAATGCGTTGTGATGAGGAGCATAGTCCGGGTGCTGAGCTACGTGATGAAGCGGTTCTCGACTGATTGAGCAGAATGCGTGGTGTTTATGTGGAGCGAAACGCATAGAAGAATAACGCTCTTCGTAGCAAACCTACTTGGAATAGACTCGAATCTCGCGAGAACGATAGCTTACTACGTAGAGGCGCCCGATCGTGAACGTGTCCGTAAGCCGATTAAACACCACGATCCACCCAAGGAATACATAAGGGCTCTATGTAGAAAAGCCAGATCGATCTTCTTGAAGTACTGGCGTCAATGCGTAGAGAATCAACGACCGTTAGAGTACTGCAACAAGCTCCTCACAAGCTTTGCAAACCGTTGTGGAGAAGCACTTCATCTAGTTCAGGACGCGGTAATACCTTCTCCTTCTACCGATCGCGAACTACACGACTTCATTGAACGTAGATGCTCCAAACTAGATCCACGAATAAACCTGGCTCGCATTGCATGCACAGGAATTGAGTGCGTAGATTACGTACTTCATAACTTGAAGAAAGCGTCTTCAGCTGAAGAAGCTATTGATAGAGCAACAAGTCTATCGTTCGTGTTGCTCGCATCCATGCTTGCGAATCCCTATCCACCACCCGAGCTGGTCAGAGACATCTGTATACATAGAGCTAGGATTAGGAGAGCAATGCCATCGATGCTAATCCTTTCGTCTACTCTAATCCTGCTCTCTATGTTCGTAGCCATAACGACGCAATCGATTTTCGCATTCATAGCACTCCTATTAACCTTACCCATAGCAGTTCTTGAACTTGCACAGATCGTGGTGGACAACGCCCTCGCATCGCTGAAGCTAGAGTTCGCATCGATAGTAATGATGTATACATCGCTGTTTGCAATGTCGATCTTAGCCCTCTCGCTATTACCATTAGCATCACTATTGATAGTATTGGTATCGAAGCTTGTGCTCATCCTTCTCAATGCAAAAGATTTGAAGCAGTTGCTCTACCATTCTTCGTGGTACCTAGAAAGAGTGCACTGTTGATTGCCGTGATGAGCTCCCTACTAGCTGAGTTGTGATGAGCTTTCGGTTGGCTGAACATTATTCAGACGCAGGGTTTGTCATCACACATCAGCCTAGGTGTTGCTCATCACGTAGCATCTCCTCTGAAGCACCTACAGCTTATTATATGTGCTAGGAGTTGATAAATTTCGAGGGTGGACATAGGTAGATGACTCTAGATAGCACTGAGGGGGGTGTTAGGCGTAGCACTACCGTGAAGACTTATGAAATTATGGTGCTTCCACGGGTAGCTGTACGCATCATTATTACGCCCGAAGGTAAGTATCGTTACATAGTTGAAGAACCTCAACTCAACGAACGCGCTAAGGAGATTCTAGAGCGTGTACGGACAAAGATTCTTAAAGATGTTGAATTGCTTCAGCAGTTCGCTGAACTCACTTCCTTAGATGACGGGCTCGAGCTCGCCATGAAAGTCGTTCGTAGAGAAGCTAAGAAGGACGTTAAAAGGGGGGTTCTTAGCGATAACGATGTTGCTTCCATAGCTTACTACATAGCACGAGATTTCGTTGGGTACGGCCCCATAGATCCATTGATTAGAGATCCACATATCGAGGA
>JAMOOB010000416.1 GCA_027066265.1 Desulfurococcales archaeon | reverse complement strand
GGCTTCCTCTTAGATCCATATCCTTGAAGCTTTCTGAGATATCTTCTCTGTCCTTGGGCAAGCGTACGCCTCTTTCCGTGGCGGTATATCGTAACGGTGTGGATAGTGTGTGTTCTACAGCGTGGGCAGTAGGTCCTTATCTTCTTGGGGATCTTCATGGTTCCTACACCTACCCCACGCTACATCGTCTCCACGTACGCGCGAGATATAAGCTTTAGTCGATGTCCAACGTAAGCACATCTACGTAGCCCGCTATGGAGAGAGGAATCGCTAGCTCTATCGGAAGCAAAACGATGTAGCCCGGCGTAGCAACAAGATCTCGAAGCTGAACTACTTTACGAACCTTGCATAGCACCTCTAGATGATGCGTTCGCAGACCACGAACCACAACATCGACAAACCTATCGACGTACATCGAAACTGCTTCACGTAGAAATACATCCACGGAAGATCTCCCACCGCTCGATCCACGTAAAGCTTTATCGATCCTCAACTTGATGAGGAGCTTAAGCGTTCGAAACACCAAATCCTTGAACTTCGAACATATACTGCTACGAACATCGTCGACTTCCTCGCTACACCATCTAAGCATGCTCAAGTAAGCACTACTAACTCTGTTCACATCTTCGAGCTCTAATTCTTGGAGCTCAGTCTCCTCAACTTCTTTCAGAAGAACTTTCCAGTCAAAGATGGTCTCTTCCACATCTCGTCACCTAACGATGTTGAGAGCCTTCGCAACACCTTTAAGTACTAGGTACAGAGCTATGGATGCATCCATTACGAGCACCTCGCCCACGCTAACATTGACTTCCTCGTCGAATACCGTGATCTTTGGTAGCGGTACCTCTATACGAACTCTGATCTTCGTTCCATGGAATGGAGAGAGGACTTGTGGCGCCAATTCGAACGAGCTCACATCGTTTATGGGTAGAGCTAGCCATCCAGACTTACCATTTATACTCATAGGAATCCTCATAAGCCTAGACACGTCTATGGTGACTTTCTCATCTATGGAGACAAAGACTTGTTGAAGAGCTTCGTCTATCAATTCGTTGATGTCGTTCCAACGCATGCGTAGCTTGTGCACGGGCACAGCATTGCTTAAACCCAACAAGAAGTTCCTTAGATCGACATCCATTACCTTCTTAGCAACGTATAGTGCAACCCTACGCCTTACACCACCATCGCCCACACGCGGAGGAAGCTTCAACACTTTCTTTCTTCCAACCTTCTTGAGCTCTACCTTCAGATCTAGATTCTCTACCAGTGCTCCTCGAAGGTAATCAACGAGTTCACGTCGAGCTTCGCTAGGCATTGAAGAATCCTCGGGTGGTAAGTAAACCACTAAGTGAAAGCCTCTATGACCAGAGAACACGGTTTCGAAGGTTCGGTAACCTAGCTCGTTCTCCACGATGTCTATGAGCTTCGTAAGCTCGTTCTTCGCTTCCTCAACACAGCTAGGATCTACGTGCTCGAATTTCTCGAACTTCGAACCACAGTTTGGGCACTCCTTCTCATCTCCTCGAGCTACGTACTTACACTTAGGACAGTAACGATACTCGACTACTCTATCGATGCAGGCAGGTACGTGATCTGCATCGATATCGAATACGAGGTCGCTACCTAGCCATTCCTTGGATTCCATATCGGGATTGCTTGGATAGCGATACTTAGCCGACGAAACGTAGAGATGTCGAGGAACGTTACGAAGGATGTAGTTCTTCAATTCATGTTTAGATGTAAAGGAGAGATGTCTGATGTACGTATCTAGCTCTATTGGTTGAAGTGCGAATTCCCTAAGTTCGTAGTCTGGCGGTAGCAAGAGATCTGTTTTACGATAGTACTCCCCGAACAGTGTTTTCACAATCGATATGCTATGCTTATCCACGCTACTCTACCCTTGGAGCAATGTAGGTTCTAAGTACAGCGTTCGACGTTAGCTCCGCCGTGATTTCGCAAGGCATATCGGGACCGAGCTTTATCGTGATGGTGTCGCTCATCTTCGAAACCTTTGCAAGGATATCGAAGTACTCGAGCGAGTATCCCACAGTTACTTCGCCATCTTGTGGAGGTTGGTAATCTATGAGGGTTCCGGACGTAACGCTGAACTCGAACTCTATCTCTCCTAGCTCCGAAATCGCGGTTAAGCTTAGGGCTTCTGGCGTTGCGCGAATCTTGAGTATATCCCCTGCCTTCTCAAGCACGGAGAGTGCGGTTGCGAATATTGGTCCCAAGGTCTTTGCAACTATGTTGAGATCGAGACTAAGCTCGGGAATCTCTTCCTCGCGAGCAGCTACGAGTGGTAGCGTGAAGTACCTCTCAACACCTCCCTTGGAAACGAGTCCGAACGTGATCTTGACTCCATCGCTCATCACTACGAGCTTATCGTTCTTCGTAGCTCTTCTAAGGGCTTTCGCCGCCATCTCTAGGTTTACTGCGAGAATCGCTTCCTGATCTACCTCGAACTCGTCGAACGCAGATCTAGGGATCTTTAAGTCGACGAGCATAACATGGCTTGGATCCATAGCTTTGATCCTCACACCTTCCTCTGGATGTACTCGTATACCTACGACATCGAGGTACTCTGCCAATCCTCGAAGAACGTATCTCCAAAGTCTTGCATCAGCAAACCTGAAGTGTACGTGCACCTCTCTACACCCCAACACTATCTTAGCTACACCAAGGCTTTTAAGGATGCTATCGATTCGCCTCGCACTTTATTCAACCTCGGTGAGAATCGAGAGATCTACCGAGCTTGGGTGAAGCTTCATGATGTTGCTTAGCGAAGTTGTGAAGCTCGATTCTAAGGGACGTGTAACGATACCAGCAGCAATGAGATTGGCTCTCGGACTTGAGGTAGGGGATCGAGTACTGCTGGTAATGGATCCGGAGAGAATGTCTATAGAGATCCGGTTCCTTAAAGACGTTGAGAGCTGTAGCATCGAGATCGAGAAGGATAGATTCGTGGAACTCGTACAGAGCTTCTTGAAGGATATCTACGCATTAAGCTGTGTCGATCGCGAAGGCATTATGAGGTGCAGGTTCTTAGCATCGGCAGGAGTATGCGCTGAAATGGTGCAGACCGTTGGTTCACGCCACGATAGCACCCGGGATCTACATCGTGGGCGGGAGGAAGATAACGAGCTTCGAAGATTGCACAGCGATATTGGTATGCCATGGTAAATGCGCCCTCGTAGGGTGCGGCACGGAGGGATCCATCCATGCTATACTAAGGAACGTGATGGAGCTAGGCTATAGTCTACGTGATGTAGAGCTCGTCGTATTACCTCTACCACTTAGATGCCTATGCGATGGATGTCGAACTCTACGCGAGTTCGTACCCTTCATCAAGGTGATGGTTCCAAAAACCTTCGGATACCGAATTAGGATGGGTGAGTACCTCGACGAACGAGGCACGCCATGTCCTCCCACGATCGAGAGCGACAAGTATTGCAGCGAAAACATCTGCATCGAGCTACTTGCAATAGACGAAAAGCTCTGCATCGTACGCATAACCATCGATGGAAAGAGCTATGCGCTGTGCTACGCATGGCTAAAGGGTTCAGAATCCCTTCAGATTCAGAACCTTGGTAACTGTACGCATCTATGCATTGCTGAGGAGCCAGCTTGTATAGACCTAGCACACAAATCCTTTACTCGAGGGGACCAGCTTTGAAATTATACGTAGGGTGTTGCGGATTCCCAGTTGCTAGAGAACGTTACTTTCGCACATTCACTCTAGTTGAGCTACAGAACACCTTCTACGACCTTCCAACAGAAGACGAAGCTCAGCGTCTAAGAAACTCCATTCCAAGCAATGCCATTGTCACAATGAAAGCATGGCAAGTAATTACCCATCCATGTACGAGTCCTACGTGGAAGAGGATGAAGAGGAAACCTAGCGGTGATCTGCAGCGTTACGGATATCTGAAACCAACGAAAGAAAATCTAGAGGCGTGGGAAAGCGTTGTACGTATTGCAAAAATTCTCGATGCGAAAGCTATAGTGCTGCAAACGCCTCCTAGCTTTGGTTACAGCGAAGAGAACCTCAGAAACGTTCTCGAATTCTTCTCAACAATTGAGAGAACTATACTGGTTTGCTGGGAACCACGTGGTACTTGGCGTAATCATCGAGAAGCAATAGCTAAAGTTGTCGAGCTTGGCATCGTGCATGTCACGGATCTACTCAAAGAAGATCCCGTACTAGGCTCCAACAAAGTTCTCTACACGAGATTGCACGGTTTGGGTCCGGGAGAAGTGAATTACCGATACAGGTACACGGACGAAGATCTCAAGAAGCTTTGTGCCAAGATTAAGAACTACCTCGGTACCGTAGACGTAGCGTACGTGCTGTTCAACAACATATACATGTTTAACGATGCACAGAGGTTCAGAGAGATAGTTTCCTCGGATCCAGAGATCAGCAAAAACGTGGAAATTCATTGAATGCTTTTCGAATCCGGTTGTTTCAAATTTTCGATGATCGCTTCTAAGCTCTTGGCGCTATCCAAATCACTACCTTACCCTCGCCAAACTCCATCGATACCTTCAGAGGTTTGTCGGGGCCAAATGCTATCGTTGCTTCATCTGCTAGATCCAGCACCTTCGCAAGTACCTTAAGGTGGTCAACGCTATACCTAGCGGTAGCGCTACTCACCGTCGATTCAACGTATGTCAACGGTTTGAATTGCTTTAATTCGGTCCTATACTCACCGATTTCGCCGAAGGAGAGGATCTTTATCGAGTTAGTCTCGGAAGAGAATTGAAACGTTGCTTCATCACCAACTACAGCAACATCCTTTATGATCGTTGCAAGCTCGTCCGTTGGAAGCCGAGCCGTAACTTCGAGCTCTATATTTAGTTCACCAAGTCTTTGATGCGATACCTCACTCAACGAAACCGTGTACTCGCGTTCAATGTTGGTTCTCACATTCACTACCTTAATAATTAGTTCCCTAGATCCAGCCGTGTACTCGAAGGTCACACGATCCCTCTTGGTTGCACGCTTGAAAGCACGAACGAATTCATCTTTCGAAGCAACGATGCTAACCTCTTCACTTAGGTTGTACTCTTCGAAAGCCGTTGAAGGTATGTAGACGTAGAGCATGACCGCCTTATCCGGGCTTAGACCCTCTATCACCATACCTTCCGCTGTAAAGATCAGCGGAACCTCTTCTAGTGCAGCTGAACATGCCTGAGCAATCTTCTTGAAGTTAGCACCTATGGGGTAAGTAGCCCTTAGACTCACTATCGATCCCCAGTACCTATCTAACGTCCTTCAGAGGCTATAAATGGAGCAATACCTAAGCCTATGTGGTGAAACTATGAAGGCTCGCATATCCGAGGTTATAGGTCAATACGTAGCCGTAGAACTCGATGTTGAAGGAGCAATCAAGCTTCTCGAAACTCTTCGTGAAGAGCTTGATAAGGGAGGAGAGGACGTCGATGACGCCATAAGAATGCTACGCAATTTCGATACCTTCTACGAGTTTGCGAGAAAGAAGTTCAAAGAGTACCTAACGCCGAAGAAGAACATGACCGATCTAATAAAAGGTCGGGTTCTCGTAGACAAGCTCAAGCTCATCAAGAAGGATGATCAACGAAGCGCAGTGATAATCTTCGATCGTTCAGTCAAGCGTGATAGCATTGTACAAGCACTTCAGAAACTAGGTTACGAAATAGAAGAAGGTTAGGATCTACGTCTCCGCCTCCTTTTACCACTAGCTGGCACCGATGGAATACTTGGGACTATCTGAGCAATTACTTCCTTTGCTTGCTCTATACTCATTTCACCGCCTGCAAGCTTATCCCATAACTCCGAGCGCTTTATGAAGATCTCTAGCTCAGCAGGATTCAATTCCTTCGTTTCTATAATTTCCTCCTCGAAGTACTCATCGCTAGCGCTGCTCTCGGTCGTTTCCTCTCCTTCACTGATACCGCTCTCGATTTCTACATCCTCAGACATGGATTCTAGCCCTTGGATACACGGTATCCAGAGTTTAATAAGCTTCGAAGATCTCGAATCCTCGATCCAGTACCTCTCTTTAATACGTAGAATACCGTAGCGATACCAAAGGGCGGTATCGAACATAGTAATGCGAGTAGAGGTCTACTTCTCACCTCATGTAGTTGAGGCGATGTAAGGAGAAAGCTTAGAGCAATACCATGGATCACGAATCCCAGTGGATGTACGGGTAGACCGAATATCTTTACGAAGCTGTATACAGTAAATGCACTACCCATAGACAATCCTATCAAGGGAAGAACATCGTGAATCGAAAGCCTCTGTCGAACTTTCTCATCGCGTCGTTCTTTAGAATCTTCACGTTCGGGAACGACGACTACCACTACTTGTCTAGGCGATGCAATCATGTTAACGAACGCAAGGATTACTAGGTAGAGAATCGTCGCTAATAACATCGACGTTGGATTCTCTAAACATAGTGCAAGAATTACAAGCTGAACTACCAACAATGATCGCGAACCACATAGATGTATTTTCACACAGTCGACGAGTATCATTACAAACATCATAGCGACTAAATCCAAGTGC
>JAMOOB010000415.1 GCA_027066265.1 Desulfurococcales archaeon | reverse complement strand
CTTGCCATTGTGAGGAATAGATAGGTAGCCAACTTCGCCGCTAACGCTTCGCTCGACCTCTCTATGTAGTTCGGAAAGCTTTGCAGCAACATCCTCGGCTTCCTCTCTAGAACCACGGTACTCAACGACGTAGCCCTCCGCTGCGAGGATCACTAGATCGAATCCGTCGAGCTCCTTAAGCAACCTAAACAAGTTCTCGATATCCATACGGATCACGTAGAGAGATCTACGCAGGTAAGCCTAAATAAGGGTTGTCAGCGGTCGAGGTCTCCTCACCGATCGGGCTGCGGGGCTCACCCATCATCCACGGTACTACAGCGTTTGGCTCCAGAAAAAGGTGTGTTGAGGTACCTACGTCGCTGGGATGGAACGTTATCGAAGCTTTGCGTAGGCGTCGAGAGCAGCCGTGTGTAGAACGCAAGCTATGGGGGAAGGCGTTAGCCATGGGTGGGTAGCCACCTGCAGAGATACGATGTCTACGATCTTGGCTCGCTGTAGCACTAACGAGGATAGGAGGTTTATCAGCTCGGCTACGGCGGGTCCTCCAGCTACTTGTGCACCGATGATCTCGCGCGTTGTTCTCGAGAAGAGGAGCTTTAGCTTAACCTTCTTCGCACCGGGAAGCACGGCGGGATGCTTATCGATGGCTTCGCTCGTACCAACGACGTAGTCCAGACCCTCCTTCTTAGCACGGTTCTCGGTAACGCCAACGCATGCAAGCACTGTATCCCCTACCCGGGTCGAGAACACGCCAACGCAATCGCTACACCTACACGTAGCTCCATCCATCGCTAGGTTGATCGCGGCTACCCGTGCATCGGTAGCTGCGGTAGAAGCTAGCTGAACGAGTACGGGTCTACCCGTAACGAAGTCTCGACGCTCGATGCAGTCGCCGACAGCGAAGACTAGGGGGTGACTCGTCCTCCTACAGCTATCGACCCATATACCACCCAACGCACCGAGTCTCAAACCCATAGCTTTGGCTAGCTCTACGTTGGGCTTCACCCCGATCGATATGATCACCACGTCCGCCGGAATCTCTTCGCCCGTCGAGAGCCTAACCTTCTCCACCTTTCCACGGCCCTCTATCTTCACAACGCTGGTACCGGTCCGGATCTCTACGCCTCGATTCCTAAGCTCTTCCTCTGCTAGCTTAGCGAACTCTTCGT
>JAMOOB010000414.1 GCA_027066265.1 Desulfurococcales archaeon | reverse complement strand
TACGCTTAATCAGCTCATCGACTGTATCTGGATAGAAGCTATCGGTTCTAGGATCCCACTCGAAGACTATGCGATACCAAATCTCGTCTCTGAACCTCGGTGATACGATCTCCACCTTCCTGTTAAGAGGATCGCTATCCAACTTCTCGGGTAGGATCTCCCATACGAAACGAGCTCTTCTAACAGCTTTGTCGCGAACCTTTGTTCTCTGCATCAATACTACAGACCACATCGTGCGGATGTATGAAGGTCCTACGTTTAAGGGTGGACTAGTCATTCTGCTAACCATCTCTTCGATGCTACCAGCATGAAACGTACATGCGGCTCCATGGCCAGTTGCGGCAGCCTGTATCAACACCTGTATCTCTTTGCCTCTAACCTCACCGATTGCGATTATCTGGCATCTTCTTCGAAGAGCGAACTTTGCAAGGTCGAAGAGCCCTATATCCAAGCTACTTCCAATCGTATACCCACGTCTCGTGTATAGCGGATCCCATCCTGGGTGAGGTAATCGTAGCTCAGGAACATCCTCGATAGTACATATGTGAGCATCGGGTCTTACGGTCGATAGCAGGACGTTGAGCATCGTCGTCTTTCCGCTAGCCATAGCGCCTACGATCATTATGAAGGCGTTGTGCTCGATCAAGAACCAGCTGTAGGCTCCAATGAGCGGGGTTATCGTTCCGAACTCGATCAGCTTTGTGATGGGATACGGGTTCTCCGGGAACTTACGTATGACGAAACCGCTTCCTCTACCCGAGATATCGGCTAGGTTAAGCGCAATCCTATGCTTCTCAGGGCTGGGAGCCTCTAGCATTGGGAAAGCTGTGCTTATGTAACGACCGCATTTCTGAGCAAGCCTCTGAACATAGCGTGCTGCTTCGTCTTCCGTAGGTATGGTAATGTTGGTGTTTATCCACAGCTGGTCAGCCACATCGCGATGAACAACCTGCACTGGACTACCAGGTCCTACGAAACCAACCTCCTCAACGTTTGGATCACGTATCGGTACATCAGCGTAGCCGTAGCCAACGACATCCCTTAGAACGTAGTACATCAACACCTTGGTATCCGGACCTAGTATATCGGCAACACCAAGCTCTTCTACAGCCTCCATAACAAGGTTTCTGACGAAATCCATGGGATTCTCATAGCGTTCCAGTGGGGGT
>JAMOOB010000413.1 GCA_027066265.1 Desulfurococcales archaeon | reverse complement strand
GTTAGCTTTCTCTACGTAGTCAAGACCGTAAGCAACGCGGTTAGGATTCTTCACTAGAAGCATCTCGAACTCCTGCAATATCTTCTCAGCTTCCATAACCGAGACGTCGCGCAGTATGTTCTCAACCACGTTCCTACGAAGCAGTTCCTGAATACCAGCGTATCCACCGTTCGCAACGGTATCGATGTAGATCCGTAGCCTAGGATTCTTCTCTTTAAGTTTCTCAGCGAGCTCGTTCTTCATGGTCGAGGGCGAACCTACGACTATGGCGTCGACATCGATCCTCGAAGCGATGTCTAGGATTCTGGACGCTAGCTCTTCAATGAACCTACTCCTAACAGCGTCTAGAGCATCTCCCGTGATCGGAAGCGAAACCCGTTTCTCATCCAATATCTTGACTCCCTGGCTCTGCACTAACGCTATGGCGTACTCATCGAAATCCAGCGCTACGAGCAACAACTTGACGGGTCTAACGATTTTGAGCAACTCTTCGAGTAGTCTAGGACTCCAAACCTCCTTGAATACCGTTACCTCGTGACCCACGTCGACGCTTATCGTATGGTGCGAACCCTTGACTCCGAACCTATCGGGACCCTCAACAACGATTCCATGGATCCGCAACCTATTCGTAAAGGGCTGGAACTCTACGCTCTCCACCCTCAGCGTCAACACCATGGGAATCCTACGCTTTTCGTAACCCAGGCTAACGTCTCTAGTAGTCAACGCACGAACAAGATCACCCTTCGAAATCAAGAGACTGAGAAGCCACAGATCATCCTCGCTATCGATACGAACCCTAAGCACACCTCTCCTAGGATCCAACACCTCAATCCTCAACCGAAACCCCTAGGCAAAGAACTTAGCATCCGAGCATAGTAAGCACATCTACCACCAAGAACACGCCAAGAAACATCAACGGCGGTGCGCGGCCCCCAGCCACGAGCAGCGACCCCCTTAGCGGAGAGTACCCCCGCACCGTGCCTCCCTCCGTAGACCCGTGAACGCTGGCGTCGGGGGTTAGGCTGCTCCCTTCCGGACCTGACCGATTCCCCCCGCAAAGGCGGTAGCTCCCTCCCTCCGGAGGGAGCCCCGCCACCGCCAGCCCCACGGGGCGGAGCTCATCGCGGTGCGGGCTCTCCGCTAAGGGGACCGCTGCCCGTGGCGGGTTACTGGCCCCCGCGT
>JAMOOB010000412.1 GCA_027066265.1 Desulfurococcales archaeon | reverse complement strand
CAATATACCTCACCTCGGTAGCACTTCATTTTCTGGGGTGTTGGAGTGGCAAAGGTCACAGTACAGGACTTTATAAAGAAGAAATCTCGTGGCGAAAAGATAGTTATGGTAACCGCCTACGACTACCCCACGGCAAAGATCGTTGATGAAGCTGGTGTGGATGGGATTCTCGTAGGAGATTCCGTAGCTATGGTTGTGCTAGGACTTGATTCTACTACGAGGATAGGTATGGCTACGATACTACATCATCTCCGTGCTGTTGCGCGTGCAAGACCAAGAGCTTTGCTCGTAGCTGACATGCCTTTTGGAAGCTATGAGATCAGCGCTGAGGAAGCATTGAGGAACGCAGTCAAGCTAATTCGAGCAGGTGCCGAAGCCGTCAAGCTTGAGGGAGGGGTCGAGATCTTCAATATCGTGGAGAAGCTTGTTAAGGCAGGAATCCCCGTGATGGGACACATAGGTCTGAATCCCCAAAGGGCCTTAGTTCTAGGAGGATACAAACTCATGGGGAAGAAGGTTGAGCAAGCTCTCAAAATAATAGAGGATGCTAAGGCTCTCGAGGAAGCGGGAGCCTTCGCCATCGTTATCGAGCACACAGTTGCAGAAGTAGCTGCAGAGGTTACGAAGAGGTTGAAGATCCCCACCATATGCATTGGAAGCGGACCCCATTGCGATGGTCAGATACTGGTACTTCACGACATCGTGGGTCTCTCCGAGCAAGTACCTTACTTCGCTAAGGTGTATGCAGATCTTCGAACAGCAGTAAGAAAGGCTGTGGAAGCTTTCGTAAACGATGTCCGAAGCGGTAGGTTTCCAGAGGAAGGTCGTTACCGTAGTGCGGGAGAGAAGTTCGCTGAAGAACTACGTGCTTTACTTAGGGAACGATATGGTGATACCAGAACGCGCTAACTCTATGAGTCGACGAGCTATGTATTCAACGCATTCACGAAGGTACTTCTCGTTATCGAAGTTCCGTACTATCTCTCTAAGCTCGGAGGGAGGTAAGCGTTTCAACTCTTGCACGAACTGAATGAGCTTGGGCATTGCACGCACTACATTGTCTACTATAGTAATGTTCGCACAGCGAGAAGTTCTAGACAAGGGATTGATATCTATTGCAATAACGAACTTACCGAGCTTACGAAGTGCTTCAGTTCGATCGCCATCTTCCAACGCTAGCAGTACTACATCTGCTACGTATATTCCTCGACTGCTAACTCGTCGTCGTTCACTGTAGAGCTCGGGTATCGTTGTATCAGCATCCTCGCCTACACCCAGCACTTCAACAGCGCCGTAGCTCCTCAACAACTTAGCTATAGCTTCTTCACGCTTCCTTGAACGGTAGAATAGATTCACCTCTATCTTAGCATCCACTTCGCGTGCAAGCTCCACCACTTCCTTCCCGACGAGAGCTGCAGTATTACCGTTCACTGAGATAACGGGTCTTTTAGCAAGAAGAAGCGCGGCTGCGGCAGCTCTTAATGCGTACAAAGTTGGTTCAATGGTTTGTTCCCCTAGCAGATAATCGAAACATTCTCCGCGACCATGAGCGATGAGTCCTTGCAATGCTACTACGTTGTGTCTAAGAGCTTCTACGATGCGTTCACGTAGAACAAGTGATTCGTATCGCGGATGCGTTGGAGGTATGAAAACCTCTGACATTAGGCTAGACCTTTATTACAACGGCTCTGGGAACGCCATCTATAACGATGACGCGGAGCGATGTTGAGATCTCTGCGGTACCAAGGGTTTCCAGATCTCTTCTGACGGCTTGAAGAGCCATCATCTTGTTGTTTATGGCTTCAGCTGCTTGTTCAAGCAACGAGATTTCGCTCTCTGCACTAGGGTTAATGTACAGCTTGACAGCCTTTAACTCGATCACTGGGCTCTCGGGAACAGCACCTCCAGTAAGCTTTGCCAACAACGATTTGAGCTTGCGCTCCTGCTCAGCCTTGATCCTCGTTTCCTCGATAGCGCGCAGAAGCTCTCCTAACTGTTTCCTGAGAGCGTCGATCTGCGCATCTATGAATTTAATGAGTTCGTCTACGGATGCAAATTCCCGAATTTCTACGGACATAGCACACCGCCGATCAAGATGATCCTAGCCTAAGGATATAAAGCTTTTGTAGCAACTACTTCAAGTACTCTAAGCACTTCGATAAACATAGATCCTCTAATTCATCGCATAGCTCTTCACATAGTTCGTCCTCACACTTGCTGCAGTCAACTATCTCGTCGCAGATTTCAATGCATTTCCTCTCAGCACTCATTTCAGACCCCTAACTATAACATGAACTCCATTATTAGTGTTATCGTGCTAGCTCTGATGCAAGTCTTTCGCTAAGCTCCATGAAATACCATACGCTTCCCTCCCTCCATGAACCGCACCTACCATGGACGTATATGTCGAGAGTGCGTAGATCGTTGGCGAACCGTTCCAGATTCTCGATGCGTGAGAGCGCAGCGTAAAGAGTAATGAACGTACGTTCCGAAAGCACTTCACTATCCTTACAAACATTGAATTTGCGTAGCTCGGAGAAGAGTTTCTCCGTGAAGCCCGGCAATGGTGGATACGCTGATGAGAACGGTGCTAGTACGTATATCAAGCTTAGTTGATCGAAGGGTATCAATAGCATAGCTACGAACCTAGACGCCTTGGTTCCATGGATGAGTATTCGCGGAGCATCATCGCTGTGTCTTCGGCGTACGACTGTGAGCACAAGAAGGCCTACGGTGTCCTGGCAAACTTCGATTCGTGGAGCAACGATTTCTTTGGGTAGATTAGCGATCTTGTTTAGGAGTACGTCCATGGGGATCGTTGAAACGAGTTTTCTATACTTAACGATGCAACCATGATGTGTAACTATAACTTTCCGCGCAGCGTCTATTCTAACAATGCTTGCACGTAGAAAGTTCACGAAGTTCTTAAAGGAGGACACAATGTTGCGTACAAGCGATGTTGCGAGATATGCTTTATGGAGACTCCGAACTAGATGTATCCACCTATAGATCCAAGGCTCCTGAAACCGTTGCGGATCTAGAAATCCGAGGCATTTAGCTAAGAAATCTCCTTCCTTAATCGTGAGAACCTCGATGTTTTCGAGGCTGAAACAATTGTTTGCATACAATCGATATTTTTCAGGTATTTCGAACAGAAGTATGGGCATCCTAGGATAGCGAATGCCTAGGTCCTCCATTAAGGATATTGATCCACCTAATGACTTCTCGTAGTCGATGATCAGATATCGCACGCTGTACTCTTCCAGAATCTTCGCTAAGTAAAGCGATGAAATTCCGCTCCCCAAGATAACTATATCTACTTGTACCTCCACTTCGACCCCACAGCTACGGTAAGTTCTGTCGACATTTAAACAAGTTGCGATGTGCGTATTCTACTCGATTGTGTTAGCATTGAGAAACGTGGCATCGAGATCGAGACCTTTAGGATGGTAGCATACGGACGAACGACGTACGTCGAAATAGGTGAGAACTAGCTCCACGAATTCCTCTGGTTTTGGTGCATATCCACAAACAATTTCATGTTCTCCTAAAACGATTTTCGGTAAACACTCAAGGCTTGCTTGTATGGGATCGGAGATCCAAGTATTCTCAACATCCAGCAGAACGGGTATTGAGTATCGCTCTAGCAAGATTCTGCATGCTTTGAATATGTTGTCGAGAGCTTCCGCACTTACGGGATCAAGCCCTGCAATAACCTTTACGAGCATCACGTTGATCCCACAACGCTAAAGCTTTAACGGAGTTCATTTATAAGTAGCTAGGCGTCGTACATGTGGTTTGCATATCGTAAGAGTCCCTTAGGCACCGTGCTGAAGGAGACTCTGCGAGCAATACTCTTCTTCGGTACGCGTAGTGAATGCCGCGAAGTGTTCCAAGATCTTCACGGAAAAACTTCGTGTAGGATACAGATGGTGGAGCTAAACGATTCTAACCTAATCGATTTAGTGGTGCTGGACCCGGATTTCGCTGATGTTCTAAAGATGCGTCAAGTTGAATGTATTATTCTAGCGGAATGGATATAAAGCCGTGTAGAGCTAGGACTTTTGATGGGTGGTTCTGGAAATGGACGACGAGTTTCGTCGTAGAAGAAGAACTCTGTTCGATCTAATAGACGAGCTATTTCAAGAGATATGGGAAGAGCTCGAAGAGTTTGAAAGGAGATTCAGATTCTATCATCCCGTGGTACGCGAGGAAATAACAGAAGTTCAGCCAATAGTCTATGGAATAAGGATTGAGGTTGGTCCTGATGGAAGACCTAGGATATATGAGTTCGGAAACGTTAAACGTATGGGTCGAGAAAGACCTAGAATCGTAGTGACCGAGGAAACCGAGCCCTTGACTGACGTCTACGAAGAGGACGACAAGGTTCGTATAATAGTCGAGTTGCCGGGTGTTGATAAGGATAAGATAAAGATCCGTGCAATAGATGATAGGCACATAGTTGTCGAGGCATCGAATCACGATAGAAGGTATCGTAAGGAGATTGAGTTACCAACAGAAGTTGATGTAGATAGTGCTAAGGCTACGTTCCGAAACGGTGTGCTAGAGATAGTGATCAAGAAGAAGAAGGTTAGGGAGGAGGAAGGAGGTAAAATCATCAGGGTTGAGTAGAGCGCTGATCTTTAACGACTAGCTGAAGTCTTTGTGCTTCGAATTCTTTTAATTCCTCTTCGCTAAGGATCTTTACTTCAACGTTGTTGCGATACTTCCTTATTACGGTGGATAGACCCGAGGGATCTATGAGCAGTACCTCGCATGGTAGATCACCGTTAGCTATTGTAATGAGTTTGGATACTACGTCGTAGCATTTTTCAGCGTTTTCGAAGGAATCGCATAGGGGGTATAGAACCTCGGCAATCTTCATCAAGTATCCCTCTAGTGTAGTGATTTCGCCGTAGCTAGCGGGACCAGGAATCACTTCTATTCCTAGGGATGGAATCCTTACGTAGGCATAGGGCGATTTGTAGAATAGACATCGAAGATCGTCGGAGCCCTCTATCCTAAACCTTATCTCTACCGGTTTCCCAACGTATTCACTAGGAGTAGCTTCGCGATACTTGTAGCCGCATTGTGGACATGTAGCTACGAGTAGAAGGACGTGTCCTTCGTATGGTGCTTCGTGTACGTATACTTCGAGCTTTATCGAAGATCCGCAAGAAGGGCATGGAACTTCTTGTTCCGAGATCTTCTTGGGTACGTACTTCGTCTCTTCGAGAAGTTTAGAAAGTTCGTCTAACGGCATTGCGGATCCTTGAATCGTAGAGGTATAACTCCTTAATATCCCTAGCCTCGGGAATCGCTAGGGGCTTCGATGAGGATAGGTAGAGTTGTTGCTTTGATTTCGAGCTTCTGGAATGCGTATGGATCAGTGATAGCGTTGGTACTAGTGCTTGCAGCTTCCATAGTGGCGTTCTATCTAAGAGCTGAGTGCTACGTTAATGTCGTTACGAGTGGTATCGGTGCAGAGTATCCGGAGGCCAAGCTAAACGAGTTGGATCCCTTCATAAACTGGTGGCTTGTCAAGTATCTGGATTCTCATGGACCGTTATCGTGGTTCGAATTGAATAGGAATAATCCAGCTACATGCCTATTCTGGTACCCGTGGTGTAGAGATTTCTACCGTACCGAGCTTCCAGGGCACATCTACTCGATATACATCCTATACGAGATAGTGAAACCATTCGGAGTGAAGCTATTCGATTTAATGGCTTTGCTACCACCTCTCTTAGCAGCGGTGTGCGTTGTTGGAGTCGCGTTGCTAGTGAACGAGGTTACGGGCAGTAGATTGATGTCTATCATAGCAGCGTGGTTTGCTGCATTGATGTACATGGATAGAACGGTTGCTGGATTCATAGTCAAGTACACGTTTGGTATTGCTGTGGTACCGTTCGTACTATGGCTACACTTCAAAGCCCTGAAAAGCGGAAAACCATGGCAATTCGTAGTTAGCGGGCTCGTAATGGCTTACGCACTAAGTGTTTGGTCGGGGTTCCCACTAACCTTCATTCCAGTTGTGTTGAGCTATGTATCGCTACCAATATTTGCTATGGATGTACGTGAACTGATGCACAGGAAGTTCCTTACATATGCATTCATTGAGGTACTGATACCTACGATTGTAGGCGTTCTGATCCCATACTATGGCGTAAAATTCTTCGTTAGCCGCTTTGGTGTATTGTTGATACTCTCCTACGTTGCTATGTTGATAGGGCTCTATCTAAGGACTAAGCTAGGCGATCGAAAAGGTAGATACGTTTACATAGCGTTGATAGTGATAGGTGTTGCCGCATCCATCGGAGGGCTCTACGCGCTGTATCTTGCTGGTATACATGTTCTTAGAGGCAAGGTTGCTATAGCGTTAGGGTTGCCAACAGCTCGTCTTCCCCAGACAGTTGCTGAGTACCAACCAATAGCTCCCGGATCCATGAGTTTCGTGCTTGCATGGTTTACTGCTATAGCGATTTTCGTCATAGGTCTACCCATGATTGTAGTAACCAAGAAATGGTTCGATAGAGTGGTACTAGCTTCTATATGTGTATGGGTGTTGCTATGCGTGTACGCCGTGCTTCGCGTTGCCTACTTCTCCAGCTACCTATCGATATGCTCGATCATCGC
>JAMOOB010000411.1 GCA_027066265.1 Desulfurococcales archaeon | reverse complement strand
GTACGAGAGGATAGGTAGTGGCTAGTCGCGTACGATGATTACCACGTCTACTTTCTTATTCGTTTGATACAAGTACTCCCAGAGATCATTGTTCGTGGTATCCAAGTATATCTTGAAGCGCTTTCCTTCGCGTACAATGTTGCGGTTACGTAGAACAATCTTGTTCGTGATTTTCAGAAGTTCTTCGGCTCTGCTCATCGATCTCCACCATTATAATAGGGAACGCGTAGATATAAAACCGGTGCATGTATCTCGATGATCGTAGCTCTCTACCCGTTGTTGAAGCGTATTACGGTGGGACGCTGCTGCTACGGTAGTTAGTAGCTGAAGCGTGTAGTTACTAGTGGAGGTGGTGCAGAGTTATGGAGGAGGGAATGGAGGGAGAGGAGTACAAAGTAGTTGAGGAGTTCGTGGTTGAGGAGGATGTTGTTCCGGACGACGTCGAGGAGGAGCGGCGGATCATCGAGTTCGATCTCGGAGAAGTGTTGAAGGAGTTGGAGGGTAAGCGATCGTCGAAAAAGAGTTTATAAATGTTGCAGACCATAGCTCTCGGTCTGCAGCGAAGAACGGTCTGGTGGAGCGTTCCTGGTTGCAGACCGTTTGATTGTCAGTTGTCAAGTATTTCGATCGTTACGAGAACGTTTCTTGATGTGAGTTTCTTCAGGATATCGTTGTACTTCTTGCTGATGTAGATGTAGAACCTGTCCGCGGACTTGTTGTAGATGATCTTGCATCGCTGTGTAAGGATCCTCATTGCGCACCCCGCGTAATGTTGAGTGGTTAAAAGTATGCGTATACATCGAGCGGATTCTCTAGTTCTCTACGAAGAGAAGTAGTTGATCTTCTCCTTGGCGCAATTTATTAACTCTCCGTTTTCTCGTTAGTGGAGACCTCGCGCTCATTGCAAGAAGGGGTAGGGGGCGGAGGCGGTATGGCGGTGTCTATCACTAGTAACGATAACCCTGTCTATAAGTCTTCTACGTCTACGCGTAGACGTCGTAGGAAGGAGGGGTGGGATTCGAACCCGCGACCTTCGTCATGTGCAGCGCCTCAATTCCTTGAAAATGGAGTAGTGAAGAGGGGGATGGGTCTTCGCAGCGATTCTACCTGTATAATATATGGAAGTGTACCGCGATGGCACCGCGATGTTCTTGCGAGGGTTGCTGGTGTTGATCTCTATCG
>JAMOOB010000410.1 GCA_027066265.1 Desulfurococcales archaeon | reverse complement strand
GTAGCTATCGTAGCTACGATAATCCTCTCCACGCTAACAGTCTTCGCCTACGATCTCCTCGCTAAGCACGAGAAACAACTAGAGTATGCGAAGCTCGTTAACTACCTAACGGACTCGCTGAACAAATCGATGAAGGTAAGGCTGAGGATCTACAAGAACGGCGAGCTAGTGTACGAAGACCCCAACGACCCCATCTCCATACAGTGGCTAAAGCTAGTAGCAAACGTATTGTTCGGATGCTACCACATGGGATGCGCACAGACGTGGTACGATGTTGATGGCAACACACATCAATTCATTGATACCGAGCATGGAGGAACTAATCCAATTCCGGCGCTAGCGGTAGGAACGGGAACCACGGCATCTTCATCGGATTACAAGCTCGTTAACCAGGTAGCAATAGCGCAACTTAATAGCAACAACGTTATTGTTAGCGATACAGGTACCTCCTACAACATCAAGTATAGGTACACGTTCGATTTTAGTGCCTCGTACACGATTTCGGAAGCTGGACTACTCCTATACGTGGATGTCGATCTCTTAGGTGCTCGCACCAATGTGTACGTGCTTGTTGCACACGATACGTTTCCCGGCGTAAGCGTAGCCCCAGGAGATACTCTATCCATAGAGTACGAGATAGTGTTGGATTACAGTAGTCCCCCATTTACGAGGCGTTTCTGGCAACTTTTGGCAGACTACTTGCTAGGATTGCGTGGAGCAGGAACACCGTTATCGTCTTACAGAATGGATCTTGCAGTTGACTACTACAGTTATGGAAATCATGATAGAGTTCGTGAGAAGGTATACTTCGCGTACGTGTTGGCAGATCACTCTTGGAATCCCGACGTTAGTATCCCGGATACGGATCTCGGCGAAAAATGGTTGCCACGTAAATGGGTTGTGCATGTGTATAGCACCGGTATCTCGATCAACGCAACGCTCATTACTGAGAATACAAGCGAAACATATAGTGTGTATGGCATAGCGTTATTCCTGTGCACCGATGATAATGCTGGCGATGAATATACAAAAACTTACTATCTCATAGCCTACGTTCGTCTTGGCAATGCTCCCGTAACCGTTGACTGGACTAAGTGGTTCTACCTGAACATGAATCTCTCGGTATCGTGACGGTGGTGCTATGCATGTACGTAGGAACGTTCTAGCGATCTCGATAGTTTTG
>JAMOOB010000409.1 GCA_027066265.1 Desulfurococcales archaeon | reverse complement strand
AGAGGTTCTATCGAAACGCTAGGTCTATGGGTATGGACATCGTGATCAGGGTGGATAAGGTTGGTAAGAGCGTGGTCATCGATGGTTGTAGAGAAGTTGGTGGAATGGTGGAGATCCTTAGGAAGGTTCTAGGTAGCGTAGAGTGCATTGATACCGCTGAAAAAAAGGTGGTTATCGGTTCTCGGCAGGGTTAGAGCTTTACTCCTTCTTCTGGATGACGATCTCGATGAAGGATACCCTTGTCTGTCTGCCGTCCGGCGAGGTGATGGTCTGGCTACCGATCTTGATGTCCTTCACATCGATCTTTCCTGGTAGGAATCTGTTCCTTACGATCTCTACGGTGTCTACAGCCTTGCTGATGGCTCTGCCCCTAGCCTTGACCACGACCTCGTTCACGCCCTGGTTCAGTAGGGTTAGTACGGCTAGTACGTAGTTCATGACTGGCTTCTTACCTACTAGTACTACGTTGGCTGCACTGGGTGCCTGGGCCATGGCTCCTTCCCCTCACTCGTTGCTCTGGCGAGCCTCACTATGGCGGGTGAGAGATAAAAGCTTTGCTGTGTAAAGACCTTTCTACCAGCGTCTAGGCATTGAGCTAGTTGCGGCTCACCGCTTTTGAGGTCGTGGATATCGACGAGTTTTGGTTTTCGGGAGGTAGCGTTTGCTAGACTACGTAGTGTACCGACGTGGATGCCCACTGTGTAGTGGTTCGGCATCGGCTAGGGAACTCGTAGAGCTCGGTAGGTGTAGCAACTGCGCTTCCAGCTCATCGCTTGAAGAGCTCGCAATAGGTGTATGGAAACGCGAGGTTGAGGAACTAGCAACGTTCTTCGAACACGCTACGGGATGCAGGCCCTGGTCTCTCCAGCTTCACTGGATCAAGAGGCTGACATCGGGAGAGAGCTTCGCAATGATTGCGCCTACGGGTGTTGGTAAGTCGACGTTGTTAACCGTATACGCACTCTATCGAGCTATCGTGTACGGGTGGAAGGTATACGTACTAACGCCTACGAGGGAGATTGCGAAGCAGTTCTACGAACGTATGGAGCTCTTCCTAGAGAATCTACGTCGACGTGGTTACGATGTTGATAAGCTGAGGATCTTGTTCTACGATTCGAGTTCTCGAAAATCGAAGCAATTGAAGGAGTTGATCGAGCGTGGCGAGTTCGATATACTGATAACCTCGGCGGGATTCCTATCGAGGAACTTCGACAAGGTATCGACTCACCGCATAAACCTGATCATCGCCGACGATCTTGATGCGCTCATGAAGAAGTCTAGGAATATCGATCGAGTACTCAAGCTACTCGGATTCGATGAAGAGGATATCGAGCTCGCTACCCGCATCGTCAAGCTTAGGCAGAGGCTACTAGCTTCCAAGCTTTCGCGAGAAGCTGAGAAACTCGAAGAGTTGCGAACCCAGGTAATGGAGCTCGAGGCGGAGCTACGTAGAAGAATCGCTGGAAGAAGCTCGCAGTTGGTGGTAGCCTCTGCTACGGGACGTGCCAAAGGATTGAAGAGCTTGGTTCTCCGCGAACTGCTTGGTTTCGAAGGAGGTGCGTTGCTCGAGTACTGGAGGAATGTCGAGGATCTCTACGCTTCGGTGAACGAGCTCGAGGATGTTATCAAGCTCGTAGCTACCTACATGGGTAGCGGAATCGTGTTCCTTTCGAGCGATGTCGACGACGAAGTCCTTGAAAGGATCGTAGCAGCGCTTCGGAGCTGCGGTAAGAGGTTCGAAGTTGTGAAGAGCGGTTCTAGAGCTGTCGATAAGTTCCGTCGCGGCGAAGTGGATGTGTTGATTGGTCGAGCTAGCTACTACGGAATACTTGTTCGAGGACTCGATATCCCGGAACGAGTGAGGTTCGTGATCTTCGTAGGCGTTCCACGTATCGCGAAAGATCTCCGGAATGCACTCACCAATCCACGAATTCTCTATGCAGTTCTACGAGAGTTGAAGAGGATGGGTTTCGACGTAGATCATCATCTCCGAAACGTTGTCGAAGTCGTTCAGCGGTGTACCCCGAGCATGCTTCTCGTTCTGAGTACGTGGCTTCGCGATCCCAGCAAGGTTCCCGAAGATGCTAGGGATAGATTCGAGGAGTTGAGGAAGCTCCTCGAACCAGCTATCGACTACGCTTACCGACTCGTTGAGAAGATCGGAAGGCTTTCGCTCGGCAACGCACTCATCGTGAAGAGAGGTAGTAGGCTACTCTACGTGAAACCCGATCCGTATACCTACATACAGGCTAGCGGAAGATGTTCGAGACTCGTTGGAGGGATCAAGACCTTTGGCATCAGCGTAGTGATCGAACGCGATCCAGAGCTCGTCAAGATGTTGGAGACGAGGCTTAGGAAACTCGTTGCAGGGATCGAGTTCAGGCAGTTCGATCCAGCTAAGCTACCGGACTACGCTAAGCGAGCCGAGGAGACTAGGCGTGGCATGGGTGGAGAGGATATTCGTTCGAAGATAAGGACAGCTCTACTCGTCGTAGAGTCGCCTACCAAGGCTAGGACCATAGCTAGCTTCTTCGGTAGACCTGCCAAGAGAAGCATTGGAAGCGTACCGATATACGAAACCATCGTTGCTCTACCCAACGCAATCTACGTACTATGCATAGCTCCAAGCCTTGGACACGTAACGGATCTCGTCGTAGATCAGGGAGTGTACGGAGTTGAAGTTCTTGATAAGGGGTTCAGACCCATCTACGACTACGTAGCTAGGTGTAGCAACTGCGGTAAGCAGTTCGTTGGTGTATTCGAGGAATGCCCGTTCTGCGGTTCGAAAGCGGTTCGCTGTAGCTACGAGATAGTGAACGCTCTTAGAAAGATTGCCATGGAGGTGGACTCCGTCTTCGTAGCCACGGATCCCGATACCGAGGGTGAGAAGATCGCTTTCGATATCTACGCTCTGCTCAAACCCTTCAACAACGATATCAAGAGAATCGAGTTCCGCGAAATTACGAAGCGTGCAATCCTAGAAGCTCTCTCCAATCCTAGGGATATCGACATCAGACGCGTAGAGGCACAGATAGTTAGGAGGGTAGCGGATCGATGGATTGGGTTCGAGGTTAGTCTATGGCTACAGCGATACCTAGGCAAACCATGGCTGGGAGCGGGTAGGGTTCAGAGCCCTGTACTCATGTGGGTTGTGGATCGTTTCGAGGAGTATCGAGCTAATCGAGGCTACTACATAAGGATCGCTCTACGGAACTACGTGATTAGGATCTTCGTTCCTACGAGAAGCGAAGCCGAGGATATAGCTCGCAACGCGATGGAGCGCGGAGTAGCTGTGCTAAGGATCGAGAAGAGCGTTAGGGAAGTACCACCTCCACCACCGTTCACAACCGATGAGTTGCTCTACGAAGCTGGTAAACGGTTCGGAATGACTGCTGGGCGAGTCATGGCGTTGGCGCAAGCACTCTTCGAATCGGGTCTCATTACTTACCATAGAACGGATAGCACGAGGGTTTCGAGTCTAGGCATAGCGTTGGCTCGCGAAGCGCTGGCTAGGAAAGGGTTGGAGAACGCATTCGTTCCACGTACGTGGGGTGGTAGCTCAGGTAGTGGTAGGGTTGAAGCTGCGCACGAGTGTATAAGGCCTACGACGACCATGGATGCGGAAGAGCTTCGTGAAGCGGTTATCCGTGGTGATCTAGGGCTCGCTACGCGTATCGGTGATCAGCATCTGAAGCTCTACGACTTGATCTATCGAAGATTCCTAGCGAGTCAGATGAAGAGCGCTGTCATAGAGTTCACCAAGCTCGTGCTGGACGTAGGTGGAAAGATCGTGGAGCTCGAAGTACCTACCAGGATCGTGGAGCCTGGGTTTGCAGCTCTGTATCCACCTAAGCTATTCCCAGAGCTCGGAGCATTGCGCGAAGGCGATATCGTTAAGCCGCAGAGCGTAGAGATCGCTAGAGGGTCGAAGGTAAGGCTCTACACGGTTGCAGACCTAGTGAAGATGATGAAGGAGCGCGGGATCGGTAGACCTAGTACCTACGCGAAGGCTGTAGAGAACAACGTTAGGCATGGCTACGTAGTTCTCAGCAAGAAGAGGAAGGCTGCGATACCTACGAAGCTCGGTATCGAGGTATGTAGATTGCTAAGAACGTACTTCCCAGATCTGGTAGGGGAGGAGGTTACGAGGGTTCTCGAAGAAAAGATGGATCTCGTTGAACGTGGAGAGGTACCTGCGGTGCTAGTACTCAACGAGCTCTACGACATGGTTAGCGCAAGGATCGTACATCTCGAGGATCTCATTACCGCAACCATCGATGCTACCTCTTTATAGGAGCTGGTGCTTGATGTTGTTGCTGCTGGAATCGACGAGGTATGGTAGGTATGTACTCAACGCTTGGTCTTATCGGTGGTTCCTGCGGGTAGAGCTCCATCAATTCGTAGACTTCCTCGGGAAGCTCTTCCCTTACCGGTAACCCCAATCTCTTTAGTTCTTCCACCGTTATGGGGTAGTCATGCGTGTACTTACCCGATACAAGCTCCTCGGCAATGATCTTAGCTTTCTCGGGACCTACCTTGTCCTCTACGAGTTCGATGACTAGCTTCTTCATCTGCTCGATCGCTTTCCTAGCTATGTCGGCGAGCACGAGAGTTTCATCGCTAACATTCTTCTCTCCCTTGACCTCGATCACCTTCAGTATCGAGGGTGCTGGTATCGTTCGATCACCGAGGACTAGCTGTGGATCTAGAGGACCTAGAACGGCGTTGCTATCCATCCAAATCTCGTCGGCTGCCAACGCTATCAACGTACCTCCACTCATTGCGTAGTGAGGCACTATCACGATCTTCTTAGCTGGATGCTTCTTCAGTGCGCGAGCGATCTGCGAAGCTGCTATGGCTAGCCCTCCGGGTGTATGGAGAATCAGTGCTATGGGTACGTCGGGAGGCGTGGATCTTATTGCTCGTAGAACGGCTTCGCTATCCTCGATCGTTATGAACCTCTTGATCGGGATGCCGAATAGAGTTATCCTTTCCTGCCTATGGATCATGGTTATGACTTTGGCACCCAGCTTCTCTTCCAACCTTCTTATCAGAGACATCCTAGCATTGATCAGCGCACGGTATCTCATCTGTGGTGCTAGGAACGTTGTGAAGAGCCATAGGAAGAACAGCATGAATACTATGTCGAAGAGACCCACCTGCTGCGCAACGTAGTCGAAGACCATGGGTAGCCCTACACCTCTAGGGTTATCCATAGATAAAAGTCTTTGGCTATGGAGCTAGGTACGAGATGCAGAGATCGTTAGCGAACCATCTCTACGAATCTCAACAACTATCGTACACTTCGTACGAGCTTCCTCGAAATCAATGCAGCTACTCGCAGAACGTACGAGTTCTATCAATAGCTTGGCGCTACTCATCGAGAGCTTGACTCCGAAGAGATCCGCTTCCACGAAGATCATTCGAACCGCTTCCTCCAACGATGTTCCGGGAGCTATCACAAGGGTTCGGCCACCGACGATCTCTGCGTAGAGCTTCAGCGTTCTACGTGCACGTTCCACGATATCCTCTACCTTCCTAAGGATCGCGCATACGTCAGCCTTCGAGATACCTAGCTTCCTAGAGATCTCGTCGATGCTGAGACCGTTAGCTCTAAGCTTAAGGATTTCGAGCTGGCGCTCGGTAAAGAACGTACCCTCGATCTTTCTAACCACGTACCTCCCCTAGATGGGACACACAGCTAGTCTGTGTAGATATGGACAGAAGGCGCATGTCGGAGAATTACCCCAGCAATCGTAGTCGTTGCTCTGCGTAGGTTCGCAGTAAGGAGCTAGATCGCAATCTAGGCAGCTAGGTAGATGGTTGAAGAATACTCGAAACCTTAGCTCGATCCACGACCTTGAACGCCATAGCTTACTCAGACCCTCATCGATGCTGCCCAGGATTACGGGGTTCACGTTCCGCTCAACACTCTTCAAACATATGCGGAGTCTATGAGCGAAGAACATGCATGGAGCTACTCCTCCATCCCATCTCACGAACAGCGCTTGATTATGGATGTAGGGACACCTTCTCTCGATCCGTGGTCTCGTGGAAGCGATCTCGATGCTTGTATAGCTCGAGAAGAATACTCGACTAAGCTCGTCGCGAGCTCTCTCAACTGTTTCGATGCATTCGGGATCGATGTAGCAAGCGAATTCGCGCTCCATCTCTTCGCTGAGGGGAACGATGTTCGTCACAACAACTTTCGAGATTAGGTACCGCGATACAAAGCTAGGAATAGCATCTAGATCCACGAGATTCTTCTTGGTGAGAACCATGTACACGCTTATCGTGGGATTCTTTGCCCCACGTTCTCTACGAAGTTTGTTCACAAGGTCTAGACCCTCCAGAACGTTTCCCAGATCGCTACCGCGAATCTCGCGATAGCGATCGTTGTCGAAGCTATCTATGCTAACAGCGATCTCATCGATGCCTAGATCCACGAAATGCTTCGCGTAGTCACGAAGCGTATGACCGTTCGTATTGATAACGATCTCTACGCCGATCTCTTTCAACGTCTTTAGGAAATCAAGGAAGTCTGGATGAATCGTAGGCTCTCCGAACCCCGTAAACACTACCCTCCTAATCCCAAGCCTACGGATCTCATCAACGATTCTAGCAAAGGTTTTTCTATCCATGTACC
>JAMOOB010000408.1 GCA_027066265.1 Desulfurococcales archaeon | reverse complement strand
GCAAGAATCCAGAATATGGAATTGAAAGTTCGCTCAGTCCCTCGACGTAGATGTACCTAATGTCGCCGAGAATCCAGAATATGGAATTGAAAGTACTACACGGGTAGCCGTGCAGAATCGCTAACGAACTTCGTGGTGAATCCAGAATATGGAATTGAAAGAAACCATAGCGGCTACAGCATTCGCGGTAGTCGTCGGCGGTTAGGAATCCAGAATATGGAATTGAAAGCCGTCGAGGTAGCACATCCTTCTAAAGCATTTGCATCCCTTCGAATCCAGAATATGGAATTGAAAGGTCACCGAACAGCTTGTTGATCGCCGACACGATCTCTTCCCTACCGAATCCAGAATATGGAATTGAAAGTTCGCAGATGATCCCTGTGCAAGGATTGAAAAGTCTTGACACGTTGAATCCAGAATATGGAATTGAAAGAGGACCGTTGCTCTCGAGGATGATCCCCTACCTAGCTCCAGGCATCGTAGGCTCGATCATCTCTATCAAAAGAAGTGTTTCCTCGTCGTAGCCTACGTAATCGCTACTCTGATCCTAGTCCTCGCATACGGCCAGGGTTCTAGGCTTGTACCTACTCTCGGAGCATTCCTACGCTACGGCTATGGCATCCCTACGCTCGATACAGCTACGTTCGAAGCGATGAATACATCGTTGCTCGATACCTAGCGACTAGGGTTGGTGAGGGTTGTAGAGCGTACCTCGTGTACGGAGATCGATTCCATGGGAACCAGTGGATAAGCGTGTTCGAACCTCGCGTATGGCAAGTACTGAGCTACTGCATGGAGGGATGCGTACTGGATGAATGCTTCATCGAGTTCGATAACATCGTTAAGCATAGCCACGATGCGTACAGAGCACTACAGCTCGTCAAAGAGCTACGCATCGAATACCTAGCACTAGACGGGACCTGGTTCCTAAACACCGACAACGTACTCAAGAAGCTCGTAGAGATGGGGTACCTAAGGAAGGATCCCATAAACAAGTTTCTCAAGTACGCAATCCTACTCAAAGCAATCAACGCAACATGTATCGAAACCCACGTACCGAACCAAATCGAGTTATTGACGCCTTCCAGAATCCTAGGCATAGCACTAAGCATAGCAACACTACACCTACATCGAAACACGCTTCCAATCCCGTACACTGGCTCCAATCGAAGAAATCTCTACGACGTAGC
>JAMOOB010000407.1 GCA_027066265.1 Desulfurococcales archaeon | reverse complement strand
AAGAGATTCGAAGCCATAGAGAAGAAGCTCGAAGAACACGATAAACGTTTCGAAGCCATAGAACGGAAACTCTCAGAGCACGATAAGCGTTTAGAAGCTATCGAGAAAAAGTTAGAGGAACACGATAGGCGTTTCGAATCAATTGAGAAGAAGTTGGAGGAACATGATAAGAAGTTCGAAGCAATAGAGAAGAAGCTCGACGAACACGACAAGAGGTTCGAGAGGATCGAGGAAGAGCTTGGGAAGCTTAGGACTGATGTCGATAAGCTTTCGAATGAGTTACAGATTGTTAAGAAGGATGTTGACGAGCTTAAGCGTAGGGTTAGTAGGATCGATAAGAGGCTTGCGAGAGTCGAGAGAACGCTTGAAGGGATAACCCTATCCATCGAAGAGGAAGCTCAGGACGTTGTGAAGATGTTTCTAAAACGACGAGGTATCGAGATAGATGTTGGTACGGTGGTTCTCAACGAAAGGTTTGAGTTCGATATCTATGGTACCGATGGTAGGATCACGGTGGTTGGGGATGCGAAGGTTAGAGCTAGCGAGAGATCGTTGACGAGGCTTCTAGAGAAGATCGAGGAAGCTAGGAAGGAGTTTCCAACGTATTTCAGGGGTACGGTGATTCCGGTACTCTACTGCTTAAGGTTCGTAGGCTCCGTCGAGGAAGCTGAGAAGAGAGGTATCTGGCTAATCGTTTCGGGGAGAGAGGTAACGGTTCTCGATCGATTGAGATCCTTAGCTGGATAGGTTCGGACTCGTCGATGGGTTCTAGAAGCATCGGTTCTGCTACACGTGTTTCTCCAGCGCTTGCTAAGCTCTATAGGAAGGGTAGCGGAGTCCGTTGGGAACGCTCTTGAGTGATTCGGGTCTCGGTGATCATCCATGGCTTTGATCGACGAGGTGAGGAACTTCGTGAAGTCCGTGGATGTAGATAGCTTCGCTGCGAAGATAGATCACACCGTGCTGGATCCCGGGAAAAGCGTTGATGAGATCGTTGAGGAAGTTCGTCGTGCGAGTACCATGGGTTTCGCATGCATCGTTGTTCCACCACACCTAGTTCCGCAGATTCGTAGCGTTGTGGGTGGTAGAGCTAGGCTTTGCAGCGTTGTTGGGTTTCCCATGGGTTTCCAACCGATCGAGATCAAGGTTTGCGAAGCACGTTGGCTCCTCGAGCACGGTGCTGAGGAGATCGATGCCGTG
>JAMOOB010000406.1 GCA_027066265.1 Desulfurococcales archaeon | reverse complement strand
AAGCTCGTGGGTGCTGTGGGTAGGCTCCGTGCACTGGGTATTCTCCGAGACGATGGTTCCGTGGATTACGGTCTTGCTCTCGAGATTCTCGCCTTAGCTAGTCGCGATGAGTATCTGAAGCAAGCGATTCTGAGGTTCGTCGTGGATAACTTTCGTGAGGATCTGAGGAAGATGCTCAACGTTAGCCTTGCTCGCGTAGAGTTTCGCTGGACTGAGGACTTCGAACGCTATCTCCGTGAGCACAAAAAGGGTAAGAAGGTAAGCACGGACGAGACGATTCAGTATTATCGAAACCTATTCAAGGAGTACTTAGAGGGTAAAGTTCTTAGTGAAGAACTTGTCGAGTGGGTATCTAGACATCCAAACGGATGGTTACGAAACGTATTCCGGCACTACGTAAGGTATTTCTTTAGGTATAGGAAGATTCCTGGCGAGGTTTACGGCTGGATTATGGAAGTCGTGCCATCGCGTTCATGGAAGGGAGATGTTCAATACAGAACTATACCTATAGAAGACGTTATTAGAACACTACAGTTCTTGAAGGAGCACCATAGTAAGTACTATGCGTTCTACAGACTATTGTTGGAGAGTGGGATTAGGGAGCTCCACGCTATAGAGATGATCCATAGCTTTGCTCCCGAGGAAGAGGTGTACGTTAAGCGTGGTAGGTTCTACAGCAAGCGTCTCGTGTGCTTCGAGGAGAAGGGGTTCTGTCGCTACTTTGTTGGGATCGATAGACCTAGGAAGGTGTGCGAATGGGTGTGGTTCTCGATCGAAACGCTCGAGCTCGTCAAGGAGCTTGTTGAGTATCTCAAAGAGAAGGGTAAGAAGCTACGTAGACAGATCGTTAGGAAGTATGCGAGTATACACAATCTTCTGCGTCCAGAGGCAATGAGGAAGGTTAACTGGAGAATCGTATCTGAGGTCGTTAGCGATAGCAGTGTGAGGCTCTTCATGCACTCTAGGTTTGGTGAACTCAAACTTCGTGTTGGAGACGCTAGGTACGGTGATCTGCTGAGCAAAGCGGATGGATGGTACTCCAGAGTGCTCGAGTACATTCGTAGATACGTGTACGAGAGGATAGGTGGTGGCTAGTCGCGTACGATGATTACCACGTCTACTTTCTTATTCGTTTGATACAAGTACTCCCAGAGATCATTGTTCGTGGTATCCAAGTATATCTTGAAGCGCTTTCCTTCGCGTACAATGTTGC
>JAMOOB010000405.1 GCA_027066265.1 Desulfurococcales archaeon | reverse complement strand
CCGTGATCACGTCTATGTAGAACGATCGCGGGATTACGTAGAGGTTCGTTAGGAGTATAGCTATGAGTATGACCCATGGGAAGGGACTCACCTTCTTCATGATTCTTATCCTCGGCGTAAGCCAGAGTATGATGCCGACCTCGAGCGCTACGATAGCGAAGTACCCCGAGATTAGGTAGAGCCTCTGAAGCTTCGACATAGGTTCACCAACACTTACCCCCACCAACACTTCGAGCAACGTCTTGCCCGTTACGGCGTGCGCGATCACGCCACCCACGTTCAGCGCTATCAATACGGAGAATGCTATCGCTATCCAAACCTTCTCGTTCTCCATGTTCCTACCCCACGTTCGTAGGCGTTGTTTTGCTTAGAAATAGCTTTATCGAGCGAGATGCATGGAAATGGTCGGGGAAAGGCGTATTTCTTCGCTCGGCTACGAGATTCGCGGCGATTTCGATGAGTGACGAAATCTATTCGAAATCGTTGAAGCTCCACGAGTTCTACCATGGAAAGATAGAGATCGTTCCTCGCGTACCTGTGACGAAGTTCGAGTACTTCTCGTACTGGTACACACCCGGTGTTGCGGAACCGTGTAGAGCTATTCATCGAGATCCCGACAAGGTTTTCGAGCTTACGAATAGGTGGAACACCGTGGCCGTGATCTCCGACGGTACGAGGGTCTTGGGTTTAGGCAACATAGGTCCGGAAGCAGCTCTACCCGTGATGGAGGGCAAAGCCCTTCTATTCAAGTATCTTGGGGGCGTGGATGCGATCCCCCTCGTCGTTCGCGAAAGGGATCCGGATAAGCTCATCTACGTGGTCAAGGCTTTGGAGCCTAGCTTCGGAGGCGTGAACCTAGAGGATATCGAGAGTCCAAAGTGTTTCTACCTCCTCGAAAAGCTTCGCGAGATCCTCGATATACCGGTTTGGCACGACGATCAGCAGGGAACGGCTCTCGTAACGCTCGCTGGATTGATAAACGCTCTGAAGCTTGTTGGGAAGAAGCTTAGCGATATTCGGGTCGCCGTGATCGGTGCTGGAGCTGCTGGGATCGCAATCGTTAAGTACCTCATAGCTGCCGGTGTTAAGCCGGGCAACATATTCGTCGTGGATTCCAAGGGTATTCTCCATCCAGATAGAGAGGATCTGAAGAAGCCGGATCCATGGCTGAAGTGGAAGCGAGAGATAGCTGAGCTCACCAACGCTGAGCGTAG
>JAMOOB010000404.1 GCA_027066265.1 Desulfurococcales archaeon | reverse complement strand
GGTGCCGATCTCATAAAAACGTACTACACGGGTAGCAAGGAGACCTTCGCCGAGGTCGTGAAGGCTGCGTGCGGAATCCCGGTACTCATGAGTGGTGGTCCACGCGTTCCCAGACCCATAGACTTCCTGAAGCGTGTGAAGGAGGTTATGGAGGCTGGAGCCCGGGGCGTCGTTGTTGGTAGGAACGTGTTCCAGCACCCTAACCCCGAAGGCATGGTTAGGGCGATCATGGAGATCGTCCACGAAGGTAAGGAACCGGAGGAGGTTGCTAAGTACATCGAGGGGTAGCTGATGTACGATGTCCTTACCGTGGGACACGTACTCGTAGACCTTAGGTTCCTCGTAGACCGTTTCCCGGGACCCGATGAAGAAGCTAGGATCCTCGATGAGCGTAGAGGCGTAGGTGGCTCCGCTGCCAACGTTGCGATAGGAGTCTCTAGGCTAGGCATGAGGAGCTGCGTCATTGCCAAGGTGGGTCTCGACGCGTTCGGTAGGATCGCGGTAGACGAGTTGATGAGGGAGCGAGTCGATATCGCTGGGATAAGGGTTTCTCCTACGAGTAGCACGGGGTTCTCCGTCGTTGTAAGGGATTCGAGTGGACGCATCATTATATACGGCTACAAAGGTGCTTCCGAGGAACTCGAGCCACGCGATATCGATCGAACGCTCGTAGAACGTAGCCGAGCCGTGCACATCTCTAGCCTCCGCCTCGATACTACGATACACGTTGCACAGCTAGCCAAGGAGCTCGGAAAGCTCGTGACGTGGGATCCCGGAAGAGTTCTATCGATGATGGGGTTCGAAAGGCTTAGGAAAGTCATAGAGTTGGTGGACATAGTGTTCGCTAACCGGAGAGAGATCGCGAACATCGCTGAGGTCGAGGATTATAGGAAGGCTGCCGAGATCGTTAAGGAGCTGGGTCCACGAATCGTCGTTGTTAAGAGGGGTGCGGAAGGTGTCTACGTTCTTAGCGATGAAGGCGTACTGGATCTACCAGCCGTACCGGCTCCAAGGGTCGTGGATACCACGGGTGCTGGAGATGCGTTCGCTGCGGGATTCCTCGTAGCTATGCTGAGGGGCTACGATCTTCGAAGAGCCGTGCTCTACGCATCGACGGTAGCAGCGTTGAAGGTTTCGAAGCTAGGCTCCTACGAGGTTCCTCGACACGAAGAGGTGGTTGAGTACGGTAGAAGGTTCGGGTTAAACATCTAATTTCGAGGTACATCCCTTGACGATCTACGTCTTCGGTAGGCTAAACATAGACACGGTTCTAATGCTCGAATCCTCGCTCAACCTAGGTGAGAAGAACCTCGTTCGAGAGGTTAGAAGAGAGTTCGGTGGTTCGGGTGGTAACGCTGCCGTTGCTATCCGTAGATTCCTAGACGATCGACGCGTAGTGGTTAGGATCGTTGGGTGCGTGGGGAGCGATAGCGAAGGTCTCGACTACGTTGAGTACCTACGCATGCAGGGAATAGACGTATCGATGGTACGAATCGTCGAAGGCGCTTCCACGGGACGTGCATTCGTATTGATCGAGCCTAGCGGTAGGAGTACCATAGCAACGTTTCCCGGAGCCAACAATCTCTGCACAGATATTCCTAGGATAGAGAGCGCCGAGCTATGCCTAGTAATGAATCCGCCGATCAGCGTTCTAGAGGGTGTAGTGAAGCAATGCGTCGAGCAACGAGCGTTGATAGTCGTCGATCTCGGTAGTTCGTGGAGAGCCTACGGTAGGTACGTAACCAGGATGCTGCGTGGATACGAGAAAGCGATCCTCGTTCCAAACGAATTCGAGTTGCTATCTACGTGGAGCGGTACCCTAGAACACGTACTCGAATCGCTATGCAGCGAGCTAGGGAGTGGAACCATCGTCGTCAAGCGCGGTCCTAGGGGCGCTCTCGTGCGTAGGTGTAGCAACGGACTCCAGTTCGTCGTCGATGCTCCGAATCTCGAAGAGATGGGGATGAAGATCGTGTCCACCGCTGGATGCGGGGATGTCTTCACGGCTGTTCTAGCAACTTCGATTCTAACAGGTTTCGATCTTCGCGAAGCAGTTCTCTACGCCGTAGCTGCTGCAAGCCTCAAAGCTACGCGGATGGGTGTACAGAACGTTCCTTCGAAAACCGAGATCGAGAAGTTCGTGGAGCGTCTTCGTAGAGGATCTAGCTACGCTTATGAGGCTCCACGCATCGAGAAAGTTTTGGGTACCGATGACTGCAGTCATGCCCCCTGAAACGTGATGAAAATCGGGGTAGAGGAGGTTCTTCCATCTTCATCGGCGTTGCTTCTTGACTTTCTTACCCAGCTTCTCACCTTTGCTTCTCGATAGCCATTGATACGTGGCAGCGCTTCCTACGAGAGCACCCGCGGCGAAACCTATGCTTATCATCGTAGCGCTCTTAGCGAGTGGAGGTACGTAGGTCTCGGTCGCGGTGATGGTTATCAACGAGTAGCGCGTGATCGTCGTTACGTTGGGTTTCGTAGTCGTAGTGTTGCTTGGACTCGTTGTGGTTGTAGCCGACGCATTGATCTTCGTCGTGACGCTGGCCGTAGTATTTGTTGCAACGTTTGGCTCCGTATGAGCGGTCGTGATAGACGTTGTTTGAGCCAGGACCGTGCACATCAATACCGTGGATAAGCAGAGAAGAATCGTTAGCGTTAAGATCGGTATCGTTCGCATAGACGCTCCACCGCTTCGCTACGGCTGAAGATCAGCGTATTTTAGCTTAACCCTTCGTTTCCGAGAACGTTGATAGCGTTAGACCCGGTAACACCCTAGACTAACCCGGTAACCTCGGGAAGGCTTTGCGGATACAGAGTCTTACGGTTAGCGTCACGTATGAACGGTTATTACTTAGTTAGGGGTGTATTCTCGGGTGCTATGGTGCCCACGAACCTAACCGATGTTAGGAAGATAATCAAGATCGGAGAGCGTAGCGCTGGCATAACGATTCCCAAGGAATGGCTCCCACTACTTGGGCTCTCCATAGGGTCGAGCGTCGAGGTTTCGCTGGGTTCGGGCTACATAATGGTTAGACCTCTAAGCATAACCAAGACCAAGCCTCTGTACGCCGTGAAGGTGAGGGCTAAGGATATCGAGACGCTGTCTCGTCTCATCATAGCTGGGTACATAGATGGGTACGACGTGATCGTGGTGGAGAACTCACGCGATCTCGCGAGGAAGGCTTTCTACGAGGTTGCTATGAGGCTTCCCGGAACCATTGCTATGGATGGACCGAGCTTCACGATAAAGGTCTCGGTAGACGAACTCAACACCAAGGTCGAGGAGGTAATAACCTCCATGAAGACCACGATCGATACCATGTTCGATCTCCTCATGGACTACTTCCAGACAGGCGATAGATCTCGTCTCGAGCAGCTGATTAAGCTCGACGACGATCTCGATAGGCTTCACTTCCTAGGCGTTCGAACGATTAAGAGAACCGCTTTCAAGAATCCGCAGGATGCTCTGGACAACATGATCGTGATCAAGAGCTTGGAGCACATAGGTGACGCACTCGATAGAGCCTCCAACACGTTGCTGAAGCTAGGCTCAAGCTTCGTCGAGGAGTGCAAGACGAGGTTTCGCGACGTATTTGCACGGGTAGCTGCCTACACATCGAAATCCATAAACTCGTTCGTTACCATGAACCTCGATCTAGCGATAAAGGTACTCATGGAACGCGAACCCTTGTCTCGAGAAGTCTTCACGATTCCAGGTACATGCATAGATACCCCCGAAACCATGGCGTTGGTTCACGAGGCTACGGTGATACTCTACGAAGCTGCTGAAATCGCTGAAGTTGCTACGGCGAGGATCGTTAGGTACAGCGAGGAGAAGAATATACAGGTAGAGACCTAGACGAATTGAAGAGCTTCGTTCTTCAACGATTCGAAACGTGCAAGTACCTCGGCCACAGTCTGCTTAGCCATGTATAGAAGGTCTCCAGCCACAACACCCCTGACATGCATTTCTTCGAGCTGCTCCATATCGACGACTCTAGGCTCGTTGCTGGTGGAAACAACGTCTACGTATAGATCGATGTACCTAACCTCGTTCCTACCGAGGTCTAGCTCTGGCGGTGTATTGATGTTTACGTACACCCCCTTCAATACGCCCTGCGGAGAGCGGTAGACGTGTATCAAGAACCATTTTTCGAGGGGGACGATAGTCGTTATCTCGTCTCCAACCTCCTTGGCTACGTTCAGAGCATCATAGATACCCTCGCTCTTCACCACACGTTTAAGTACGAGTATGGGTCCTAGAAGATCGCTGTACGTAGCGCTCTGGACGTAGGCAGGACCTATGTGTATTTCTTCGCCATCGGGCTTGACGTGCTTCAATCGAATGCTTGCGAAGTTCTTCAGCGTTTCGATGATGTACCTCGAGATACCTTTCTCCAAAGCATTGAGCGGTAGCTCCACGCTCATCACGTCGAGCGCGTCAACGACCGGCTGCGGGAACGAACATGACTTCAGTGTGTGGTGCAGCGGTGTCGTAGGTACTACGAGTCTTCTGATATGGTCTAGGAACTCTTTCGATGATCGACTCAGAGATATGAAAGCTATCGATTCTCCAAAGCTAAGTACTTGGGGATCGGAAGCGTTGAGCGCCTTGGCACGGAGTTGCTCTACCAATTCGATGCCTCGCCGTAGATCCTCCATCATCTTGTCTAGGGATAGCGATCGCGCAGCGCTCCTCCACTTAACCGAGAGCCCCATCCTCACCGCTTCCTGAGACAACATCGTTAGCTCAGCACGTCTCTCGAAATTCCTAACGTGTTCGCTGAACGATATCCTTGCACGACCATCGTCTACAAGCGTAACGCTATCCGTAACCACTGCGATCCCTTTCCTAGCTACGTAGAGCTCTCCTAGCTTCGAAGGTGCACGAACTACGTGTACCGCAATAACCTTCCCTACATCTTCGTTGCACTCGGGTATCCGTGCGCGTTCTCCTCCCGGTAGCTCGGCAATGCATTCCGAAGCACTTCGCTCGACTATCTTAGCCGTAACCGTTGTGTAGGGTCCGAGCTCAACGAACCGAGAGACCGTGAATGGTATGGAGCTCTCGAGTACTTCGAAACAGTTCTCGACAGCATCTCGGTACCCTACGATGACTAAGGTATGCGGATCCTCGTCACCTGCCTTAACCGTTGCGTGAGGAGGTTCATCGCTTCTCATGGGTAGTCCAAATCTATCTGCCAACTGTTTGGAGAGATCTACTAGCTCTGCACCGCTATCGAGTAGCAACTTCGCTATGGCGGTAGCGTAGATTCCGCGAACTCTGTACCTGAACTTCAAGCCCATCAATCCTTGACAGTCTCGAGTATCGTTATCGCAGACCAGAGCAGCGTACGTGCATGCGTAGGCATGTTCGGATCCTGGCTAACCTCGTCTAGTACGCCTACAGCGTTGGCTGCTCTCACGGCTGGCGACAACGATTTGTCGGTGAGTACGCGAACTGCTTGCGTAGCAGCTCTCCTAATGTTTCTAGGAATCGACGAATCGTTTATGATTCTGAAGAGTATCATCAGTGCTTGCCTGATCTTCGCTTCGTTGTCGAAGTACATCATCGCACCTACCTTAGGCTGGAAACGAGGTTGCTGTTGTCCTCCCTGACCCTGGTTCCGACCTTGAGGAGCGTTACTCATGCTCTCACCCACCTATCCATGACCTCTTCGAGAGTCTCTACATCGCTACGAGCTTAAAGAGCTGTAGGTTTATCACTGCGAGCGAGCTCGCTATCCTAGGGTGCGTGTACGTGACCATAGTTAGGTGGCACGGTCATGCATGCTTCGAGATCGTTGCTAACGATGGTAGGGTGATAGTGATCGATCCACACGATGGGCATAGCATAGGCTTGAAACCTCCCAAGGTCGAAGCGGATATCGTTCTCATAACGCACAACCACTACGATCACAACGCGTACAACGTTGTTGCCAAGCCTAGCGCGAAGCTCCTAGTCATGGCGAAGGGTGAGCAGATTATCGATGGAATCCGTGTGAAGGGTGTCGAAGCATTCCACGACAAGGTAGGTGGTAAGAGAAGGGGTCGAGTAGTGATGTACAGGATCGAGGTGGATGGCGTAGCATTCGTTCATCTCGGAGATCTCGGCCACGTACTCGATGAATCGCTCGCTCGCGAACTGAAGCCTATAGACGTCCTCATGATTCCCGTGGGAGGAACTTTCACGATCGAACCCGACGAAGCGTGGCAAGTGGTGAAGGTTCTGGAACCTAGGTGCGTTATACCGATGCACTACTGGGTCAAGGGATTGATGCTGCCTCTGAAAACCCTCGACGAATTCCTTAAACACGTCGAGGATTGGAACATCGTTCGTTTGGAACGCAACGAGTTCGTAGTTTCGAAGAACAACGTACCCGAAAGAACCGTGGTTATCTTCCCGGAACCTAGCTAACTTTTTCGAGTTCCCTAAACGCTCGGTGATTCTATGGTTAGGTTCCGCTGCTTGATGAAGGGGCATTGCTGTCGAAAGTACTGGATCCCCGTTACGCATCTCGATCTCTATCGTCTAGCGATGTACGAGAACATCGATGTGTACAGCGTCGTCGATTTCAAGGATGCTAGGATCTACGATGCTCGAGGACTTTACCCACCCATAAAGATAGGCAACGGTATGTACTACCTAGCGTTAAACGATAGAGATGGTGCTGGCTGCATCTTTCTAGATCCTTCCGGTCGATGTAGAGTACACATGCACAAACCCTTGGTATGCAGGTTCTATCCCTTCGCATACATAGTTTCCGAGAACGGGATCTACATAGACGTGAACG
>JAMOOB010000403.1 GCA_027066265.1 Desulfurococcales archaeon | reverse complement strand
CCTTTCCAGGCTCTAGCTTCTCTATCGTAATTGGGTCGCATGTAACTAGATTGCTTGGGAGTATGGATAAGGTGTCAATCCTGGGATTTGAGTTGGTTGCGGTAGTTATGATCGCTACGTCCTGCCCTATGAATATCCTTTCTACGGATACGTTGTGAAGTTCTTTCTGACCAAGGTTCCTAACGGTGACTAGGATCACGGTGCTGTTCGGGGTTGTAAATGCTTGTGCTTCAACGCTCATTCTCGCTGAGTACGTTTGGCTCGAGAGTAGCGATGGTATTAAGCTCCATAGTAGGGCTCCAACGGCTATCGTTATGACGATACCTATGACTATGGCCATCATCTCGCTCATTCCTTTCCTTAGGAGGGACCTCATTGTACTCCCCCGTTACTGTGGGTGGGGTCTTAAAGCGCTCTATGCGAAGGCGAGGAGCGCTATATGCGAAGAGAACGCTAGTAGTGCATGATACTCATCGCACACGGGAGCTCCTCTCCTCACCGTTGATGATACGAATGCGTATCCTGCTGCCGCTATAGGTATGAGCATGTGTAGCGATGGTGGTGAAGCAAAGGACTGTGGAAGTGCTTGGTAGAGCGCAGACATCGTCTGGCTACACCATGCAACTACGAATACGTTGACTATAGCGAAGGCATCGAATATCAGAGCTAGTCTTCGAGCGCTATCCTCTTCGAGCATTATTCGTCTAACAGTTTCGTAGAAGCTCTGCAACGGAGCTAGGCTCCGGGTACCGCTCTCATGAACTATACCGAGGGCAAAGAGTACGAGTTGTAGCGTTCTGCTTGGGATGCGCACCATGGTCGAGGCTATGGATAGCGGAGTACCATTCTTCACCAAGGTCAACACGTTGAGTAAGTATTCCGAGAATCGATCGTCGAATCGCGTTCTGGCGTAGTCTAGAGCTCGAACCACATCTACACCAGCACGACGTAGCTCTATCACGAACTCTAGTAAGTGCAACGAATACTTTCTCATCCTCTCTGCAGTGCGTAGCCTTGATAGGATGGGTATCGATAGAGCTATAGCTATGCACCACGCTATGAACGAACCGTTTCGTGGAAGGATCTTGCCTACGACTAGGATAAGTGCTAGGTATGCTATCAAAGGAATCCATGCGTAAGGAGATCTCAGCGATTCTTCTATGCTTCGAGGTTTCAGCAAGCAAGCGAGTGCCACAAGTAATGGAGTTCCTAGCACGGA
>JAMOOB010000402.1 GCA_027066265.1 Desulfurococcales archaeon | reverse complement strand
CGATACTCGTACTACTGATCGGAGCAATACCGTTAGCAAAGGAAATGCTTAAACGTTCTTCTAGGGATTGAACCCGTTGAAAGGCTTATATAGAGGTACGTAGACTATTGTTCGCGGGTTGGGTGATTCGCTTGAGTAGAGCTCGGTACGTAGCTCTAGCTCTAATACTCGCAGCAATCATCGTTCTACCAATGCTATACGTACCCACCCAAGCACAGGAAGACTTCTCGTGGATAGCTAAGGCGAAGAAGATCACCTGGAAGAGAGTAAAGCTCGAAGATGTTCCTAGGAAAGTCCCTAGCGAAATCGATGTCTACCTCTTCGGCGTCAAGCCAACGCTTGTCAAGGAGTTCGGACCCGATGTAGAGATATACGCTGCTCCATCCGGTTCCGTAGACCTAGTCTTCAACCCGGCACCAGTAATGATTGTGGAGACCAAGGGTAAGCTAAGCAAGGAGGAGTTCGCTAAGAAGCTCGGCATACCAGCCTTCGCAATCGAGTACGTTGAGTACGACGAGAACAGAAGCGTTACCAAGGCTGAGCTCTGTGTTGCTCCCGAAACCCTGCCATCCGATGTGAAGGTGGTTGCCGACTACACCGCTAAGGGTGGATACCTCAACCCGTTCTGTATCAAGAAGATCAGGTACGCAATGTACTACCTAGTGGATAGAGACTGGATCATCAAGCAGATCTACCTAGGATACGCAATTCCATGGATCGCAGCGTATTCTCCCGCCGACCCAACCTACACCGAGGTAGCTGATATCGTTGCTAAGTTCGCTGCCCTAGTCAAGTACGATCCCGAGAAGGCGAACAAGATCGTAACCGATGTGCTCACCGCTCTAGGAGCTAAGAAGGGATCCGACGGCATCTGGAGGTACAGAGGTCAGAAGATAACGATCAAGTTCATCATTAGGAAGGAGGACGAGAGAAAGGACATCGGTCTAAACTTCGCTAGCGAACTAAAGAAGCTAGGCTTCGAGGTACAGGAGATCGTTACAACCTTCGACGTAGCTATCGACAAGGTTTACTACACCAACCCAGTCGACTTCGAGTGGCACATCTACACCGAGGGCTGGGGTAGAGGAATCCTAGAGAGATGGGATCCATGGCAGATCGCTTGGTTCGCAGCACCATGGCTAGGCAACATGCCTGGCTGGGGCGATCCAAGCTACTGGAACTACAGGAACGAGACCATTGACGAGCTGACCAAGGCTCC
>JAMOOB010000401.1 GCA_027066265.1 Desulfurococcales archaeon | reverse complement strand
TTCTCTAGGTTTAGAACGTCGTGCAGTGGTGCAACCTTCCTTCGTTCAGCGATTATTACTGCACCATGCTGTGAAGCAAGTCCTATGGAGGTCCAGCCCCTTCGGACGGCTTCGGCAGCATACTCAACTTGGTACAGCTTGCCATCGGGGGAGAATATCGTTAGCGCTCTATCGTAGCCCATCGCTGCGGGCATGAAAGCCATAGCTAGCCCCCATCTCGAAGCCTTGGTAACACTCCTAAAAATGGTTATAGCGTTTGCGTCAGCGGGTAGTCCCATTCAATCACAGATCATTGCCTGAGCCGGAGGGACTCATCATCCGTCTCTTCGAGGTTGGTCGCAAGTTTTAAAGTGGATCTGAACATAGTGTGTTGTAGGGGTGAGCGAACGTTATGGTGTCAGCACGAGACGTGCTCGAAAGTGTTATCAACAGGGTCTCGGTATTCAAGAACAAGGAAGTGCTGTACCCAGAGTATGTCCCCAAGAGATTGCCTCATCGAGAAGAGCAGCTGCGTAAGTTGGCAGAGATATATAAGGTCATGATCACTGCGCCAGGAAGTGCGAGCATGAGAGCAATGCTTGTTGGAGGCGTTGGTGTAGGAAAGACTGCGACAGCGCGAGTGTTTGGACGTGAGCTTCGAGCACTTGCACGTGAGCACGGTATCGAGCTTCGTTATGTTCACGTGAACTGTCATCGAGATAGAACTCTCTACGAAGTTGTGGCCGAGATCGTTAGACAGATTGGAGCACCAGTGCCGTTAAGGGGTTTATCTCCTCGCGAAATGATGCTTGCACTCATGAACTTCATGGAGAAGAACGATATCTACGCTCTCGTAACGCTAGACGAATTCGATTACTTCGTTAGTGTTGCAGGAAACGATGCAGTGTACTTCATTGTAAGGCTCTACGATGAGTATCCTGACGTTAAGAAGAGGATCAGCTTCCTGTTCATAGCGCGCGATCTTTCTTCGTTAAGTTATCTCGATCCAACTACCGAGAGCTACATCTTGAAGCATGTGATAAAGTTCGATCCCTATAAATCTAAGGAGCTATTCGATATCTTAGCAGCACGTCGAGACGAAGCATTCTACGAGGGCACGGTAGATGATGAGGTGTTGCAGTACATTGCCGATATGGAAGGTGTCGATAAAGGAGGTCAAGGAAATGCACGTGCAGCAATAGAAGCACTACTCTTAGCCGGTGAGGCAGCTGATTACGAAGGATCTCACAAGGTTACGATAGAACATGTAAGGAAAGCATTCAGTCATGTCCACGAAGACGTCGTGCGGGTTTCCGAAGTCCTACCCTATTTACAGCTTCATGAGTTGCTGATACTCAAGGCAGCAATAAACGTGTTGAAGAGGAAGAGCGAACCCTACGCAAGAATAGGAGAAGTAGAGGAAGAATATCGCAACATATGTACGATATACGGTGTAGAACCCCGAAAGCATACGCAAGTATACGAGTATGTCAACAATCTCAAGAAGATGGGCGTGATAGAGGCTAAGGTATCGGGAAAAGGATTTAGAGGAAGATCGACGCTGATCTCGATATACATGCCTCTAGATGCTTTAGAAAAGCAGGTAGATAGCTTGATAGAGAAGAAACTTTGTGGAAGGCCAGCTGGAGCTAAGTGATAGAGCGCTTTAAATCGATTCTCTGCATATGGGATCCCAAATGAGGCAAGTACGTAGAGACGAAATGATTTTCGAAGTTCTTAGCCGTAGATGCGTTTGGAGTATCGTCAAGGTATTGCACGAGAGTAACTGTAAGATAATGAATATCACGGCTCTCGTGAACAGACTCAACTCTAATCATGGATATGTGTCTAAGTGTCTAGAACTTATGGAGAAGCTCGGAATGGTTGATGTTGCTAAGATAGGTAGGCTCAAGCTAGTTAGGCTGAATACGGATAACGTACTTGTAAAACAAATGATAAAATTGATAGAGAGTAGCAATAGCGATGATGTGCATAGTCAAGCATCGCAAGTTATTTCTTAAGGTACGATAGTAGCGATGACTTTGTTTCGCTCTTAACCTTTTTGCTTGTTTTCGTGCTAGGCTTAGGCTTCTCTTTCTCTGGTTTGGCAACTTGTTGCGTGGAGATTGCTTGTTGTAGTGCTTGTCTCTGTATCGCTTCCTTGAACTCTCGGTAGTACTTCAATACGGTTGTTTTCTCGGGTCCTGCTAAGAACTCAATCATTTTCTCGGATAACCCAAGACCTACAGCTAGCTTAGCAGCGTACTCCGGGTTCGTCATGAATACCACGTGCAGCAATGGTATTATCTCACTCTTCGCTAGAGAGGTAGAGATGTGTAGGTGAGATGCAAGGATTCTCGCTAGATCGTCTCTAATGGCTCTAACTTCCTTTGTTCGTGCGAGTAATGTTAATCGCTGTGGAAACGTGTACTTAACCCAACGATATTTATCCTTAGGATTGTTCTTTGCAGCCATAGCTACTCCTGCAGTCATCATGTCGATTGCATATGCGAGTAGATCCCAATCTCCAGTCTTGATGATTCTACCCATGTAGATATCTGCACGGCTAAGAGCTTCGTATGCACGTGCTCTATCCTCAGGATCGGTGTACTGAAGTGCTATGTTATCTAGAAGCCATAGACGTAGTTGGTCGTAGTCTAGCTGGCTTTGCGATAGAGCCATCTTGGCTTGCCATGCGTACTTGGCCGAGAATAGATTCTTCAGAGTTTCGAATGGATCGTGTTCTCTATCTCTGGGCCTTACGAGCGCCTTTACAAGGCTTAGGGTAACCTTTCCGTAGCCTTCTCCAACGGCTTGCAGATCGTTTATAGCAGATCTCAGATCTCCTTCGGATCGTTCAGCAATGTATTCAAGAGCTTCTTCTTCGCACATCAATCCTTCAGCTTCGCATATCCTACGAAGTACTCGCACGACATCTTGTTTCTTCAATCGATCGAATTTTATCATTTCAGAAGCATCGCGTAACGGTTTTAGAGATTGATCCCATGGATCGTTCGCGGTCATGACGATGGGTGAAGGACTTATCTTTATGAGTTGGAGAATTGCTTCGAGGCCACCACTATCCTCTCTACCCGAAATACCGTCCACTTCGTCGAGCAGTATTATCTTCTTAGCTGATCCGAAGAGGCTGGAAGTCGTGGCAGCACGTTTGGCTATCCTCTCTATGTCTGTCTTCCTACGGAAGTCGCTTGCGTTCATCTCGATAAGTTCGTATCCAAATTCGTTGGCTGCTGCTTCAACAAGACTTGTTTTTCCACATCCTGGTGGACCGTAGAGAAGAGCTGCTCTCTTCTGTACGTTTGGCCACTTGCGAAGCCAGCTAACAAACTTCATCTTTGCTTCTTCTTGATTAACAACTTCTTCTATTCTCTTGGGGCGGTACTTAATGATCCATGGAACACGTCGTTCGGTAGACATGATCACTACCTTCGAATGATCTAAGCTGTGTAGCCGATCTTCTTGCCTAGCAAAGCCATTTTTGCTAGCAATGCCGTTAGCTGGATCTCGTCATCGGCACCTTCAACGATCCTGAACTGTATCTCGCCTATGTAGTCCGCTAGCTCTACCCTAACGTCTTCGGGTATCCTTAGGTCTGCCGAGAATATCTCTCTATGCATCTGTTTAAGGATGTCAGTACCGCTGAGACCATAGTTCACCATGAGGTTCCTGAGCTTGTCTCTCGCCTCGATGAACTTTCCAGCTAGGGCGAGGTGAACGATCTCACGTATTTCGCGTGGGTGAGCTAGTCCAACGACTTTGTATACGTGTGCAACCGTAACGCTTCCTAGTGCAGCTGCTGCCTGTAGAATGTTTATCGCTTTCCTCATGTCGCCGCCACTGATTTCGTATATTACCTCGAGAGCGTCCTGATAACATTCAACGTTCTCCTGCTCGCAGATCCACTTCAATCTAGCAATGACATCCTCTTTCTTGAGAGGAGTAAATCTGAATACTGCACATCGCGATTGTATGGGCTCTATAATCTTGCTGGGATAGTTCGCGATGAGTATGAATCTCGTTGTCTCAACGTACATCTCCATCAAACGCCTTAGAGCTTGCTGTGCATCGGCAGTCATGTTATCGGCTTCGTCTAGCAGCACTATCTTGAACGGTACATCGCCGGGCAATTTGCTTCGAGCAAACTCCTTTACCTTAGTTCTTATGACCGCTATTCCACGTTCGTCGCTCGCGTTCAGCTCGAGTACGTACTTTCTCCATTCTTCGCCGTAGAGATCGTGCGCTAGCGCTAGCGCAGTCGTAGTCTTACCTGTACCCGGAGGTCCAGCGAAGAGTAGATGCGGCATGTTCTTCTCCTCGACGAACTTCATGAGTCTCCTCACGATCTCTTCCTGGTTAACGATCTCCTTCAACGACTTGGGACGGTATTTCTCAGCCCATAGAAGTTCTGCAAACTTCTCGCTACTCATGGTGAGGCCTACCCTTTGAAACCTTCCGCAAGGAGTCTTAATAACGCTATTGGCTAAACGAGGCAATACTTTCGCTGGACTCTGGAGGCTATTCGCGACGAGACTAACTTCTTAACAAGGGTGTAGGTCGAAAGGGCGATAATCGAGGGTTTGATTGTGCTGGAGTACGAGCTCCTCGAGTTGGCCTACATGCTGAAGCCCGTACGTTCGCTTATCTTGAAGAGCGTAGGGAACATACCATGCGTAGGTGCGCTTGTACGAGGTTCCGAGATCCCGTTGCCTCGATGGCTTGCACAAGCACTTGAATCGCAAGGATTCGTTGAGATTCAAGAAGGTAGCATTTCGTTGCAAGATCTTTTCAAGACGAAGTTCTCTCAGCAGCAACAACGTGAGCAACTGCTTAAGCTCGAAGATTTCTTCTACTTCGTTGCGCGAGACCTCATAAAGACCCTGGAGAAGCAAGCTAAGGAGCGTAGCGATGTCTACTTGATGACTACTACTAGTCGTGCTCAAAGAGATTTGATCGAACTGTTCAACATACGTTTCGGCTACGTTCTTAAAGCAGTTAGGTTAGGTAAGCTTAGTGTTGTAGAGAAATCGTTGAGCGTTGAGGAACGAATCATTGCAAAGAAGGTGCTTGAACTCGTAGATAGGTGGATGGAGCTTGTAAGGGATGGAAAACATGAGTGAAGGAATGGAGCTTCAAACGTTGGAGGTTTTCGATGTAGTTAGCGAGATCGAGAGATTCTTGAAAGAGTTTAGCGAAGGTATGGGTTCGGGGAAGTTAAAGTATCTCGAACGTATTAAGGAGATGGTACTGAATGGAAGGAACGATATAGAGATAGATTTCGAGGATCTGATAGTGTTTTCTCCATCTCTCGCAGAGTTCGTGATTAATGAACCGGATAGAGCTTTCGAAGCGTTTTCGGAAGCGATAAAGCGCATACTTGAGGTAGAAGATCCTGAGTACCTCAAGAAATTCGAGAGATTCGTTGCACGGTTCCGAGGCATAACAAACGTTGTCAAGATAAGAGACATCCGTAGCCATCATATAGGGAAACTCGTTGCGATAGACGGTATAGTGGTTCGAGCAACTCCTCCAAAGCAGAGAATGGTTCGAGCAGTGTTCCTGCACGAACCATGTGGAAACGAAGTTGTGGTTCAGGTGAAAGGAGACGAGGTAAGACCTCCGAGCGTATGCCCCTTCTGTGGTAAGAGCCAAGGATTTAGGTTCGTGGAAGAGAAGTCGGTGTACGAAGATTTTCAGAGGCTAGTAATACAGGAAAGACCAGAGGAAGTTCCTTCAGGTCAACTACCTCGTTCGTTGGAGGTCGACGTTCATGGTCCTCTAGTCGATGTTGCAAGACCTGGCGATAGAGTTACGGTCGTGGGTGTACTTCGTCTTCGAGGCAAGGTTCAAGTACGTAAGGTTTCCTCGATCTTCGACGTCTACCTCGATGCAAACAATATAATAGTATCCCAACGTGTTCTCGAAGAGATCGAGATTACGAAAGAAGACGAGGAAAAGATTCGTGAACTCGCTAAGGATCCGATGATAAGGAGGAAGATCATTGCTTCGATAGCGCCGGGCATATATGGTCTATGGGATATCAAGGAAGCGATAGCACTTCTTCTCTTCGGTGGTGTACCTAAACAGCTGCCTGATGGTACGAGGATTCGCGGAGATATCCACGTGCTGATCATAGGAGATCCAGGTACAGCGAAATCGCAGTTGCTGCAGTATGTTGCTAGGATTGCGCCTCGCGCCGTCTATACAACGGGCAAAGGATCCACGGCTGCGGGTCTTACGGCTGCGGTTATACGTGACAAGAATACCGGAGAGTATTACCTCGAGGCGGGCGCTCTCGTTCTAGCAGATGGCGGTGTTGCGTGTATTGACGAGATCGATAAGATGGATGAGAAGGATAGAGTTGCGATACACGAAGCTATGGAGCAGCAAACGGTGTCCATAGCTAAGGCGGGAATCGTTGCTCGTCTAAATGCACGTACATCCGTGTTAGCGGCTGGAAATCCCAAGTACGGAAGATATATGGTGAATAGATCCCTTGCAGACAACGTTAATCTTCCGCCAACGATACTCTCTAGATTCGACCTCATATTCGTACTCAAGGATTTGCCAAACGTTGATAAGGATCGAAGCCTTGCAAGACACATAACGATGGTTCACGGAGCACCAGAAGGAGTTAAGCCTCCGATAGAGCCAGAGCTCCTTAGAAAGTACATCGCGTATGCACGCAAGTACGTGAAGCCCGTACTGACCGAAGAAGCTAGGAAAATGATAGAGGACTTCTTCGTAGAGATGAGAAGGAAGAGCCTAGAGGTTCCAGACGCTCCCATAGCGATCACGGCAAGGCAGCTCGAGGCATTGATAAGGCTTGCGGAAGCACATGCAAGGATGGCGCTCA
>JAMOOB010000400.1 GCA_027066265.1 Desulfurococcales archaeon | reverse complement strand
TAGAGATGCTGCGTAGGTTATCGATCGAAGTGATTGATAGGGATCTCGTTGAAGGTATCGTTAGGTGCGTACTGAACTGGGTACATCCATCCAAGTACAACCTCGATCCAAATCGTAGCATTTCAAAGCTTATGCAGAGCGTTGGAGAGGTTCAGCTAATTCTCTTAGCTTTCCTAGACTACTGCATGAGGAGAGTCCTAGGAGTGAGCATCAGAACATGTTTAAGTAGAGGAGCTAAGCTCAACATCGAGAATGCTACTAGGCGTTTCGAACCAGTATTCCGCGATGTGTTCGATACTTATCGAAGTATCGTAGTTGATCGAAACGAGAAACCTACGCCTAACTTCGTGAGGTACGTGGCTCTCCATACTCTTGGACACGTTGTTGCTCGCTACGTGGTTTCGAGGACTTCGCTCGATTGGAGAGACATTGTATCGGTATGCATGGCTCCGGAACTCGTGGATAGAGGTATCGTTCTCTACGAGTTCTGCGAAGGTGGTTTCGGTGTTCTTAGAACCGTGTTCGAGGAGTTGAAGCGAGATCCGGAGAAGCTGTTCGAGATCGTTGGGGAATCGTTGGTGTGTCCACGTAGCGAAGCTAGGAAGATCGCTCTCGCACTGCTTCACCCCGATACGTTGCTTAGAAGCGTTGAATCTGCAGAGAGCCCTAGGTTTAGGCAGTTCTTGACCGAGTTCCTCGGGCTAAGCCCTTCGATGGGTACGGAGCTGAAGTATCGTAGACTGCTCAGCGATCGTAGGAAAGCTCTCGGTGCATCCGCACTCGTGCTGCTGGTCGAGACCCTGATCGATGTCCTGGGCATCGATGTCGAGCCGGAGATCGTTTGGCTCGTTCTAAGCTCTAGCAAGCTCTTCGAGAAGTTGGCTAGTCGTAGAGTGGATGAGTGGAGGATGCTCATCGACGTTGCTAGGAAGCTCGTGGGTGAGGAGATGGATTTGGAGAAGATTCGTAGGCTTCTCGAGGACTACATCCGTAGGAGAAACATCGAGCTTTCGGAAGATGTCGAGCGTGGCGATGAACTTCCGCCGGCGAGGATCGCTATCGCTATCGAGGAGACCGTACCCATACACGTAGATGGTTGCTGGATGTGTCTCTACCTACCTACGTGTAGGCATAGCGTTGCTAGGATGGGTACCCAACCTTATCTAAGCTTCACGGCTCTAGCACACGTCCTCGGGCTAAGGAATGCTAGCTCTAACACCTCGAGGAGAA